>JAFRBA010000079.1 GCA_017405115.1 Kiritimatiellia bacterium | reverse complement strand
GCCGCGTCCCGCAGTGCACGTCCGCCCGCGCGCCCTCCGCGAGCGCGGCCTTCAGCGCCCCCTGCCGGGCCTCGCCCTCCTCCCTCTCCGCCAGCTCCAGCATCACGCCGGCGTCCTCCACCGTCTTCACGAGCATGTCGTAGGGCACGGTGTACGCGCGCTCAGCGTTCGTAGCCGCGATCACCTCGCGCGCCTTCGCCTGGTTGCTCCAGAAGTCCGCGGACGCCTGCTGCGCCTCTAGCTCCGCAAGCCTCGCGCGCCGCTCCGCGACCCTTATGTAGTCGGCCATCTCGGCGACCTTCGACTTCAGCTCGCCGACGCGCTGGCGCACCTCCTCGGCCTCCAGCAGTTTCTCTTTGCTCTCTTCGCCCATCACCGCGTATTATACCAAAAACCGCCGTCGGCGCAGAAGAGCGGCGATGGTCATGGCGCTGCGCGCAGGAAGCCCTTGTGGTTCAGGAATTCCCAAATGCGGTCGAGGAAGGTGTAGCTGCCGGTCCCAGGCGCGGCCTTCCTCTGAAAGCAGTGCCCCCGCGCCACCAGCGTGTGCAGCTCGCCCTGCACGCCCATGCGCCTAAGCTGCTCCCATGCCTTCACGGACGTCATGGCCGAATGGCCGTCCGCATCGCCATGCACGAATAGCAGCGGGCACGTGTCCAGGTCGAACGAGAACTCCGGCACCAGCCTGTCCTCGTCGCCGTTGCCGCCGTTTTTGTTCCCGCCGTCCGCACCGTCCGTCAGCGAATATGCAGGATATATCGCCACGGCCCACTGCGCGTTGCATGGCAGCTTGTCCGTCTCGTCGACCGGCCAGTAGGACCTGTGGCGCGACGACGTCGCCCCCATCAGCGTGAGATGTCCGCCGGCCGAGGAGCCCATGATGCCTATCATGTTCGGGTCAAGGCCTCTCGACGCCGCCTCGCCGCGCACCACGCGAATCGCACGCTGCAGGTCCTGCCACGCAGTCGTGTGCTTGGCGAGTCCGCCAAGCGGACGCGGCGTGCGGTACTTCATGGTGACGACCGTCATGCCCTTCGCGTTCAGGTAGCGTCTCGCAGGCGCGACCTCGAAGCCTCCCGGGCCGTTGCCATTGTAGCAGCCGCCGGAATAGATGATCTGTATCGACTTGGTGGCAAGCGCCTTCGGGATATGCCATTCGATAAACGGCGCGCACTGGTTGGTCTGCGCGTCAGGCATCCTGCCTTCGGGCCATATAGCCTCCTTGACATGCTCCCCGCGGGCGGAATCGTCGGGGAACCTGTCCATCAGCGCGACTTCCCCGCCTAGCCGTCCGTCGTAGTTCATCTGGCGGATGAACTCCTCGGCCCTGTGGAACCAGTGGTCCCAGCCCGTCCCCTCGTCGCCTTTGTTCATGTCGCCGTGGAATCCGTGCCAGCGGTCCGCGAAGATGTGGACCTCAGCCGGTATCTTCATGCGCCGGAGCTGCCGGTATATCTGCGTCGTGCCGAACGGGGAGTAGTCGTCGACGCCTCCCTGGAAGAAGCACATGGGGCATGTCTTCGCGTCGAACCTAAGCTCCGGAACGAGTCTCGCGTCCGGCGCGTCGCCGTCTCGCGAATTCGGAACGCCCTCGCCGTCAGTCAGCACGTACGCAGGCGCCTGCGGAATCGCGAAGAGGAGACTGCATGGCAGTCGGTCGATTTCGTCGACAGGCGCGTAGGCGGGCGTCAGGGAGCTTGTCGCGACGAGGAGAAGAGCCTTCGCACCGGCGGAGATTCCGGTCGCGCCGATCTTGGCAGGGTCGAACCCGCGCTTCGCCGCCTGCGACCTCACGACGCGCACCGCGCGCTGGACGTCCTCCCAGGCGGACTGGTGGATTGGCAGTCCCTTCGGACGCGGGGTGCGGTATGTCACGTCCGCAACCGTTACGCCTGCCCTGACAAGCCTGTCTATGGCCGGCTGCAGGCGCTCGGCGTCGCAGCACGAGCCGAACCCTCCGCCGGATATCGTTATCACGCAGAGGTCAGTCCTGCACGTGGGGTTCGGGGCGTACCAGTCGACGTACGGGCGGCGAAAGTCGTCCTCCCTGAATCCCGGCGCGATCTTCTCGCCGGTCTTCGCCGCGATCTGGTGCGGCTGCGGATTGGGCATCAGGCCGTCGGGCCAGATGT
>JAFRBA010000078.1 GCA_017405115.1 Kiritimatiellia bacterium | reverse complement strand
TCCGGAGCGTTCTCAAGGCACTTCGACATGAAGTCGTCGTCCATAAGCCGGAAGCGCTCGATCTCCGCGAGGTATTCCGGCTTCATCACGTATGCAGAACGCCTCGCCCTCGCCTTGCCGACGACGGCTCCGGTCTTGACCACTCTTCGCGTGTCATTCTGCCTGCGCTTCGCCATGTTGCCTCATCTCGCTTTCCGTCCAGGGGTACGGCATGACGCACCCGATCACGACGGTCACATTATACCAAAAAACGGCGCGGTGTGCGCGGCGGAGAGTTCGAGGGAGCGGTGCCGTTACGCAGAACCACCAATAAAGCACAATTTCTCATTTCTTCCGAACTGTAAAGCACCAGAAAAACATTAACGCGACACCTATAATCGTCCAGGTAGTCATCTCTCGGTTCCATAGCCCGTCGCCAAAATGTGCAATGACATTCCCAAACATCACCAATGCTCTCAGTTGCGCCATGGCCTCACTTGAACTGATCTCGCCGTCAACAGGAAAGGATTGACTGGGCATGTGCGACTCCCACACTCCGAGCACATAGTCAATCGTAAGCCATCGCACAATCGCCGACACGACAATTATGAGCCCGACAAGCGCGAGAAAGCGAAATATGAAATTAATGATTTTCATTGTTTTGTCCGATTCCATTTATCATCTTTTTAGCAGCGTCAACGTCTTCCTTTGCGCCTAGACAATGTAAAACAAATCCGCATTCCCAACGAACACCATCCACGGCCCTTCGATTGTAAACGGCGTGAGGAAGCAAAAGCCATAAGATTCCCCAAAGTGCTATCAAAGAGAGCAGAATCGCCAACCGCCAACGAGACAAACAGATTTTCATTTATTTACCTCCAATCCAATATGTCGGGCCTTCAATCTTGCGAATACGATCAGGGAAAAGACGCTCTCCTCCTGATTCCCATGGATCAATAACAACACCCGACCGTTTCTCAAGTGTTTCCGCCCGGAGATCTTTAACATCGGGACCAAAAATCTTACTCCAATTATGCCTTGTAATATCTTTAATGAACGGTTTGAAGGACGGATAAAAGCTCCCGACCCCGATGCCCTTAAAGCACGAAGAGTCCGGATCCATTTGACCCTCCACTGTGTCGATAATCGCTTCCTGCCAATCCACACAACCATAGGATAACCCCACCAATGAGACCAAATTACCAATCCAACCCCCTATAATCGCATGGTCGCGCATTTGGGACACCTTGTTAAAAACTGCATCTGCAATAGACTTTGCCTGTGCAGCACAGTCCGCCCCCGAACAACATGAACCCCATGCAGTCGGCACGCTGGAATTAGCGTTCGGACATTTTGCTGCAAGTTCTGCCTCAAGTTGATCACGATCTGATGCAAGATTCTCCTTCTCCTGAGGAGATAACGCCCCACCAGGATCATATGGAGAAGACGGATCCCAATTGATGCCGCCTGGTCCCATTATGGGATTTCCATAGAGCCCAAGGAATTCATAATAGGCCAGCACGCTGTTGTACACAAACAGATATTGATTTGCAAACTCCACCACATCCCTACTCTTCCATCTCCCGTCACATGGATTGTAGTGCCGCCAGTTGTAGTACACCAGACCCAAGGCGTCATCGGCGTATTCGGAGGAGAATCGGTAGGGATTGAGATTGGCCGTTGATTGGTCTTCGTTCTCAGACGTGACCATCACTACCTTGCCGAAAGACGAATACTCGTAGTGCGCGGCGATAGTTCCATAAAGAGAAACGGCCTCGGAAACATTCTTGTTGCCGTCGTGGCAGTATAGGAACGGATGTGCTGTCGCCGGATTGCACATAAGCGGCCTTGTCGCCATCGGCTCCGTCGGATCCCAAACGAAGGCATCAGAGCCAACGCCGTGCTGCGCGTCTATTTCGCGGTTGCGGGCGATGCATACGTAGTCGTTGTATGTGAAGCGGTGCAGCTTATTCGTAACCCCTGCAGCTACTTCGACATACAACCGTCTTCTGCCTTGATGGTCAAAGGCCATTGAGACAAGTGTGGGAGTGGAGGAGTTTGGAGTGGAGGAGTCAGGTAAAACACGAGTCCACTTGACCGGTCTGTTCTCGCCGTTGTACTCCACTTGCCATGCGCCCGTGCCAGTGGTGACGAGCGTCTGGTTCCCGTCCGCGTCGTAGGCGTACGTCTCGTTCGCAGGCGGGACAAAGACGCGGTTGGTAGCGACGGAGACGAGGTCGTTGATGCCGTCGGAGACGACGGCAGAGACCTCGAGTTCCGCGAAGCCGCCGCCGGTCGAATTGTCAAAATCGTCAGAGCCGAAGAAGTAAGCAAGGTCGTCGGGATTCGGCGCGCTGGGGGCAGCGCGCCCTACCATATACGCCGGGTTGCCATTGACCGCGACAGTCGCGTCCGCATCGGCGAGACCGCGAACAGACGCCCAGCCGGGCACTGTGCGCGCAGTGTATTGGTTTAGGTTGTTCGCCGCATACGTAGAAGTACGCGCCGCGCCGGTTTCGTCGTAGTCGGTCGCGGATACGCGGTTGCCGATGGGGTCGTAGGCGAAGTCTTCGTTGAAGCCAGCGACGGGCGAGCCGCCGAGCGTGCGCCTTGCCGACACCACCTCGTTCCGCCCGTTGTAGCCGTAGGCGTCCGTCGCGCCGGAGAGCGGGCCCATCGCCTCGCCACTGCGCTTAATCGCCGTGCGACGCCCTGCCGCGTCGTTCGTGTACTCGAACGTCGAGATGACGCGGCTGCCGAACCGGTTGGTTATCGCAGAGACGAGGTCGCGGTACGGCTCGTACGCGACCGTCCGCGAGAAGCCACCGCAGGTGTAGCCGGAGACTAGGTCCGTACCAAGGAGGTACGAGTATGTGAATACGTTCGTGCCGGAAGCTACGGTCGAGAGACGCCCGAGGGAATCGTAGGAGCAAGAGATTTCCCGCAGAGACGCAGGGGCGCAGAGAGTGTAGCCGGTTGGGCGGCCGAGGAAATCGTAGGAGCGGGCGAGTGTTGCGCCGTTCTGGACCTCGTTCGTGACAAGCCCCGTCGCCTTCATCTTTCTGCTCTCAGTTACCATCACTTGCACCCGCCTATTTGCCAAATCTCTGCTTCGATTGACGCGGAACCCTTTTGCGCACATAGACGATAGATTCCCTGTTTCTGGTGGCATCTATCTTCATCGTTCCATTGGTAGTCGTCACAGTCCATACCCAATGGTCGACAGGACTCTTATCTTTATGATAGACATACCTCAACAATCGTTCATACCGGGCAATAAACTCATCCTGTTGTTGACGACGAACATCAACTCTGACAATCGAATCCGCGTCTATGCGAGCCCGGCTACAGGCTTTTAGTATCTCGAAAAATGAACCCTGCGGGACATCCGAACCATCAGGCAGTTCACGCACACCGGTTAATTCAACCCGCCGCGAGGCATGAATCGCGAACCCCATGCCTACCATATTTGTTGTTCCTGGCCTGGTAACGGCCGCAACCCCGAGCCAGCGATTCGTGCCTCCTGCACCGTCTGCACTTAGTTTCTGAATGAAATTCAACGCCAGGCCCCCATCCTTCAATGCTGACCTAAGACGACGCCGAGCCGCAAACACACCGGACCGCAGGCCTTTGCTATAATCGTCCGATCCAACTGTCCTCTGAATGGCATCAGCATGGTCGAGAGAAAATCTAACGAACACGTCGAAAGAATCTCCTGCACTGGAAACATCAAGGCTTTTGTCGTCGGAATTGATAGACAGAAACGTGTTGGTTTCGGCGGAGAACCACGGGAATCCCTTGGCAAACTCTTCCACAAACAACCAGTCGACTCGGTCCACGCATATCCCCTCCATTCCGCAAAGTTCCCAAGCTGCATCGAGCGATACTGAAGCGGCCTTCGACAGTGGCAGGATCTTTTCCGGGCGATCAGGCTCGTTGCGCAGTTCAACACGGCGAGAGTCCTTGACAGCAAACCACTTTCTGACCCCAGTTGTCGCATCGGCACGAGAGGCAATCGCAATACCGTTCCATTGGTGGCCATCATCATACTTATGAGCTGTCATTGTCCTGATAGCACGCAGTTTCAAGCCGTTGTCGGCCAGCGCATGCTCCAAACGTTGAATTGCGTCGACAACGTTGAATCCGGAGTGGTCGCCGCACCATACCGTCGCATCCACCGTCTCGCCGCAACACCTCATGGCAGCGACAACCACCACGAATGACGCCACAAGCTTCTCCACCGCACTTCTTACCATGACATTAATTCCTTCCTCGTCCCTTCCCGCGACTTCCACGTATGCTTTCCGGACTTGTCCCATTTATCGCGTGAAGCTTCCGCCTCTTTGAGCAATGCATCATTTAGCGCATCTCTTAAGGCTGACGAAACCTTTTTCTGGCATTCTTCTTTAGAAGGATACGACATCCCGTCCTGCTTTGCGGCAAAATCATTCCAGCGCTTGTCATTTCTCTGTTGCTGCAACCATTCCCGCGCATCTTTCGCGTGTTCTTTCTCCCTGTCTAGCGCCCATTTCCTAGACGGCCCCGTCTTTCCATCGCCATAGCCTCCATTCCTCATATGAATTGTGGTTCGAAGGGAAACAGAAGCACCCTGAAACTTCCACTGTCCGTCCTTGCATTCGCATATCGCATTCAACCCCACGATATCAGTAGTCGTGTTTGCTAAAAGCCTAACATCTGTTACACCCAATTCTTCCAGAGTTTTTTTAAGTTCTTTCAGCCGTTTTTCAGTGAGATCATTTACCACCATGTCATCAAGATGATACCAATTTATTAAAAGGCCAATCCAATCAAAAAAATCAGCATCATTCCAACAAAACCCATACAAATTAACCGTCGACGACTCATCGATCCAATCTCGCATTAACCATCGCCCTGCTCCAGCATCGTAGTGCCTGTAGTTATAATAAACCAGACCCAAAGCGTCGTCGGCGTATTCGGAGGAGAATCGGTAGGGATTGAGATTTGCCGTTGATTGGTCTTCGTTCTCGGACGTGACCAGCACTACCTTGCCGAAAGATGAATACTCGTAGTGCGCGGCGATGGTTCCGTCGGGCGTAACGGCTTCGCTTACATTCTTGTTGCCGTCGTGGCAGTAGAGGAGCGCACCGCCGCCAGACAAGTCGCACATGAGCGGTCGTGTCGCAATCGGCTCCGTCGGATCCCAGACGAAGGCATCCGAGCCAACGCCGTGCTGTGCATCGATTTCACGGTTGCGGGCGATACATACATAGTCGTCGTAGGTGAAGCGATGCAGTTTATTCGTCACCCCCGCCGTAACTTCGACGTAAAATCTGCGCCGCCCCTGATGGTCGTATGCCATGTGCAACACCTTGTCGCCGCAGGTCCAGCGCACGGGCCTGTTCTCGCCGTTGTACTCCACTTGCCATGCACCCGTGCCGGTAGTGACGAGCGTCTGGTTCCCGTCCGCGTCGTAGGCATACGTCTCGTTCGCGGGAGGGACAAACACGCGGTTGGTCGCGACAGAGACGAGGTCGTTGGTGGCGTCCGATATTGTGGCCGAGACCTCGAGCTCCGCGAAGCAGCCGGTAGCGGAGTTGTCGAAGTCGTCCGAGCCAAAGAAGTAGGCGAGGTCGCCCGAAGCGAGCGCATACGCAAGATTGCCGTTGACGGCGACGGTCGCGTCCGCGTCGGCGAGGCCGCGAACGGACGCCCAGCCAGGCACAGTGCGCGCGGTGTATTGGTTGAGGCTGTTGGCCGTATACGTCGAAGTTCGCGCCGCGCCGGTTTCGTCGTAGTCGGTAGCAGAAACTCTATTGCCGATGGGGTCGTAGGCGAAGTCTTCGTCGAAGCCCGCGACTGGCGAGCCGCCGAGCGTGCGCCTTGCCGACACCACCTCGTTCCGTCCGTTGTAGCCGTAGGCGTCTGTCGCGCCGGAGAGCGGGCCCATCGCCTCGCCTCCGCGGGAGATCGCATCGCGACGTCCCGCTGCGAGACGACGATGGTGCATGATGCCCGGACGGTCTCGGCTGAACCGCCGCGCTCGGCTTTGAAACGTCAACCTAGTCGTAATTCTCGCCATGCCTTGCTGAGTAGTATAGCAGAATCAGCGCTGCCGTATCAATAGCTCGCGACAACGAATCGCGTGACACTCGCGTCTCCTCGCGGCTTCCTCATGCTGGGCACATAACCCCGCAGGCCGTATCACATCGAGTAGAGTAGAGCGGGACGCCCCTCGTCGGGTACGTCCGCCCCCTCGTCAAACCGTACGTGCGGGTTTCCCGCATACGGCTTTCCATGTGAAACTGGTGTTGTCACTTCCGCCTTTTCCTCATCTCGTACAGACCCATTGCTTTCCACTCGTAGTAGTACGATTGCGCGTATTTCAGCTTGTACCCTCGCTGGCTGGTTCGTTTGGCGAGTATCATGAGCCGCCTTCGCACATAGTCATTCACTCGTGAGAAACGCTGGTTCGGGTATCCGCCGATGAAGTATCTTGACCACCCCCGCAGAATGACGTTGAGCTTCTGAATTGTGTCCCTTAGAGGAATCTTGTTCACTCTGCCCAGCGTGCGTTCCTTGACCTTTGCGCAGACCTTCTTGACCGACTTCATGGACGGCCCATACCATAGCCACTTGCCTTCCGGCCCGTACCATGTGGTGTGAAGACCTCGGACATAGCGAAACTCGTATCCGAGAAACTCCAGCGACCCGCCCTTCGCGGCGAGGTCCAGGACCCTAGTCTTCTCCCTGTTGATGGTCAGTCCGAACCGTCCTTCCAGCTCGCGCTCGATCCTCTGCACAAACCCTTTCCCCATCTTGCCTGCGAGAATCACGAAGTCGTCCGCATAGCGCACGATCGACATGACCTGGCCGTTTGCCCTGGCGGCCAGCATGGCGCATGTCTCGAACCAGTGGAGATATATGTTTGACAGAAGCGGTGATATCACGCCTCCCTGCGGCGTTCCCCTTCCCCGGGGCTTCTTCTTCACTCCGCTCGGCTCGACTGTCGTGGCCTTCAGCCACTGGCGTATCAGCGCCAGCACACTTCCGTCCGTGATTCGCCTGCGCAGCGCGAGGATGAGCTTGTCGTGCGGTATCGTGTCGAAGTAGCTCGACAGGTCGGCATCGTAGACTTGCGTCTGCCCTCCCCTTATCCGCTTGGCAACCAGCTCGACCGCCTGTTGCGCGTTCCGATTTGGCCTGAAGCCGAACGAGCAGTCATGGAAGTCTGCCTCGAATATCGGCTCCGCTACGAGCTTCACCGCCGCTTGGATCGTCCTGTCCTTTATGGTCGGGATTCCAAGCGGACGGAGCTTGCCGTTCGCCTTCTCGATGTAGACCCTCTTGACGGGGCTCGCGCGGTAGGTCTTCGCCTTGAGCTCCTTCTGGATGCCGGCTAGAAACCCGTCCACCCCGCCACTTTCCCGTTCGATGTCCCCGAATGTTCTGTTGTCGACGCCGGGCGCTCCGTTGTTCGCGCGCACCTGTTCGTACGCGCACCTCAGCACGTCCATGCGCAACAACTGTCCGTACAGGCAGTAGAACCGAAACTTCGGCTCTGCCTTTGCTTTCCGTGACAGCTTCTCCCTGTAGAGCGCAAGTTTCGGATACCGCGGCAGACCTTGCCTTGCGACAATCTCCGCAATCTCCTCTCCCGTATAGGATCTCTCGATCAATTCGGCTCCCGCCCTTCCGTTTGAAGCGTTTCATTTTGCATGTAGAACCCCTTCGCTCCACGGTCGTTGCCCGCTTCTCCGCTACTATGGGCTCATCCGACTTCTCGCTTCGCTTTCGCTATTGCGAGATCTCCCAAGTTCCTAGCAGAACTTTCGAAGCACGCCGCCCCCTTTGACCCGCCGCGCCCCCGCTCCCCAAACCGAGTCGGAAACGTGGTGTTGGCTTCACGCATACGGACACGCTGGCCACGCGGATTTGTCTTGTTAACGAGCCGTTATGTAGGTGGTTCACTTGCGTTGCGGCTTACCCCTTCGTCAGACGGGACTCGCGCACGTCGGTCGCCCTCTGCACACCCCGCCCTCCTAATCACATGTCGATTTCTTTGTGATTCAGCTCCTTTCAGCTAATAGTCCTGCCAAGCTTGCTTGGCGTACCCGTATCACAAGGGTCAGTCCC
>JAFRBA010000077.1 GCA_017405115.1 Kiritimatiellia bacterium | reverse complement strand
GCACTGGATGAAATGCCGCGCAAGGGGAATTATGTCATTGACACGCTTGCGAAGCGGGGGAATGTCGATGGTTATGACCGCGAACCGGTAGTAGAGGTCGCTGCGGAAAGTGCCCTTCACCACGGCCTCTTCGAGGTTTGTGTTGGATGCGGCTATCACGCGCACGTCGACAGGGATGTTCTTCGTTCCGCCTACGCGGCGGATCTCCTTCTCCTGCAGCGCCCGCAGAAGCTTGCCCTGGAGTATGAGCGGCATGGACGACACCTCGTCGAGGAAAAGCGTTCCGCCGTTGGCGGTCTCAAAGAGCCCCTCCTTGTCGGACACCGCCCCCGTAAAGGAGCCCTTCATGTGGCCGAACATCTCGCTTTCGAGAAGCTGCTCGGGAATCGCCGCGCAGGTCACGGCGACCCAGGGCCTGCGCGCGCGCGTCGAATTGCGGTGGATCGTCTTGGCAATTACCTCCTTGCCTGTGCCGGACTCGCCGTTTATGAGCACGGTGACTGCCGTTGGCGCGACCTTCTGTATCATGTCGCATACAGAGCGCATTGCAGCAGACGAGGCGATGAGGTTCTCAAAGCGGTATTTTATGGGATGCTCCGAGCCTACGGCCCTAGTCGTGGACTTGCTGGCCTTCTCCTCCGCGCGCTTGAGGCACGCGACCATGTCGTCGACCTTGAACGGCTTTGTGATGTAGTCGAAAATGCCGAGCTTCATTGCCTCGATGGCGGTTTCTACGCTTGCATACGCAGTAAGCAGAATCACCGGCATCGTAGGCGCGATCTTCTGCACCTCCTTGAAGAGCGTCATGCCGTCCATCGGCTGCATGCGAAGGTCGGTCACCATAATGTCGATGCCGCCGCCCCGGACAATCCCAAGGGCGTTCTCCCCGTCATTGGCCGTGACAACGGTGTAGCCGTTCGCCTTCAGCAGACTCTGCATCAGCAGAAGAATTCGCGGCTCGTCATCTACAATCAGTATCTTCGACATGATGGCGTATATTATACCATATTTTTCGGCTACTGCCGCTTCCGGCTGTAGACAAATTCTGTCAGATTGATTTCACCCTTCCACCCCTCCACCTTTCCACTTTTCCACCCTTCCACCACCCTTTGGCACGGAATCTGCTTGCATTCTTTCAGATGAAACTACAGCTGACAAAGACAAAATCGATAGAGCTGTCCTTTGGAAAGAAAGGCGGCGGCGGCGGTCGCTCAGCGGTATCCGACTTGGTGGGAGTGGAGCTTTTCAGCGGCGACGAGCGCGGCGTGCCGGCCGTTCGCCTCGCCTACAAGAAGTCCGCCTGGCACTTGATGGCGGCCGGATTCCTCAACAACCCTCCCGGGGAACTGCCGGAGAAGTGGGAAGACGTCTCGCACCGGTCGACGTGGGAGCTTCCGTCAGTCTTCCAGGCGCCGCACGCGGCGATCGCGGTGAACTCCATGCAGGCGATCTTCTCGCAGGCGACGCCCGACACGGTGGTCCAGGACATGATGCACGGCATTCCGACGGGCGGCGCGGCGGCGGCGGAGCCCGGCAAGAAGCGCTTCGGGATTCGTCGCGAAGAGCAGCCGTCCCAGTCACAGGGCAAGGCGGCGGAAGGCAAGGCCGCACCGAAGTTCCCCGCCGTAGGCGTTCCGACGGCCAACAACGGGATGCGCTTCATAGTGAAGCCGCTGGCGGAGGAGGGGCAGTATCTGGAGGCCGCGCTTCCCGAGTTCCAGGTGCTGTGGCTTGCGCGTCTCCTGCCCGAGGGGCATCGGCCGACCGCGTCGTCGATCCAGCCGGCCGAGGCCGCGCTCATGGCATCGGTGCTGGCGCAGCCCGCGCTGGCGGAGGCCGGCGGCAGCGCGCTTGTGATGTTCATGCTTTCGGACGGCGTGATCTTCGCGGGCTACAAGTCCGGCATGCCGGTGCTCTGGCGCCGCTGCCCAGTCCGCGGCGGCTATGTCGCTATGAAGGAGGCCGTAAAGCGCGGCCTCGGGCTGGACGACGCCATGGTGGCGTCGGTCCTCGAAGACACGCTGATCGACCCGCGCGGCGCGCTGGAGCCGTTCCTCACCCCGATCCTCAACGAGCTGGAGCTCTCGCGCGCGTATCTGGCGGGCAAGCACGGCATAAATATCGACCGGGTAATCATGCTTGGCCTGCCACAGGGCAGCGGCCACGTGTGCGCATTCGCGCGCGATGCATTCAGGATAGAGATGTTCCAGCCCGGCATATTCGACGGGCTGCAGCCCCCGCCGAAAGGCGAGATAGCGGCCGACTGGGCGTTCCTGCCCGCGCTTGGCGCGGCGTTCGCGGCATCGGAGGTGGAGACATGAAAAACTCCTCGTTCCACCTCAATCTGCTCTCGGAGGCAGAAAAGATGTCCTCCTCGCCGATCCGGCTTCGCGTCATGATGCCGATTCTCGCCATCTTGACCGTAATCGGAATGATGGTCTGGTGGGGCATGCTCACGACGCAGATGCTTCTCGTGCACACGAAGACCTCGTCGATCCGCGAAGAGCTCACGTCCAAGAAGAACGCTCACGACGCAATCGTCGGGAATATGAACCTCGCCAACGAAGAGGCCGCGCAGCTCCAGCAGCTCGAGATGTACCGCGGCGGCTGCAGGAGCTGGGGCGCGACCTTCGCGTCGATCGCCGAGGTGCTGCCCATCAAGATACAGCTTGTGCGGCTGGAGATACCCGAGCCGCCGCCGCAGGTGCTGTACGACCCGAAGAACCCGAAGAAGCCGCCGCTTCTCGGCCCCACCAACGACACGGAGTCGGTCTCCCTCGTGTTGGCCGGGCGCGCGGTGCGCGACACGACGATCGTGGCCTTCATGGAGTCGCTAGAGGGCGCGGCGTTCACGAACAGGCTGGGCCGCGCCGTGGTGCGGTCCGTCCAGCAGGAGGCGCAGTCGGCGCAGAACCAAGACACGCCGCGCCTGCTCGCCTTCGAGATCGAATGCCGCGCCACAGACAGGAGGTTCGCGAAATGAGCGCCTCTGTATTCCAGAACATGGCCCCGAACGCGAAGAAGTCCTTCGTCGTCACGCTGCTCTTCGGCGCGGCGGCGGTCGGAATCTACATGTTCGGCGTGCAGCCGGCCGAAGACGCGCTCAAGAAGGCCCGCAGGGAGCACGACGAGGAGGAGTCCCGCCTTCAGATGGTCAACGTTAACCTGCGCGGCGCGCCGGAGAACAAAAGCCGCCTCGAGAAGCTGGCGACGGACCTCAAGCCGTTCAGGGAGGCGATGCTCGAGCCCCTCCTCGGCTCCTACGCGATGCGCGCGAAGTCGATACTCGAGCCGCTCGCGTTCGACGCCGGGCTCTCTAACCTCGACTACGCCGAGGCGACGACGAGGGCCCTTCCGCTGCCGCGGCCGGCGCCGAAGCAGCTCCACTTGCGCAGGCCCATACGCATCACCGCGCGCGGCAGCTACATGGGCGCCATATCGTTCCTGATGCGCGTCGAGAAGGAGCATCCGCTAGTCACACTGCAGTCTATGAACATCACGACCAACCCCGATCCCGACCAGCAGAGGATCGAGATGGTATTCGAATGGCCGGCGAGGGGGGAGAAGACGAAATGAACGCATCCTTCCTCATGATAGCCGCCCTTCTCCTGCGGAACCCCTTCTGGCCCATCGGCTACGAGGGCGAGCGCGAGGAGATATCCGCCGAGGCCCGCGTGGCGGAAAAGACGCCGCCCCCGCCCGAACCGAAGGAGGAGGTGCAGACCGCGAAGTCGCAGCAGGAGTCGCGCCAGAAGGACATGGAGCGCGCGACTTCCCGCAACTGGATCGCCGCTCGCAAGACCCTGCGCATAGGCGGAACCGCCCTCGCAAAGCAGCCCGACGGATCGACGAAGTCCTCCGTGTTCATCAACGGGCGAGACTATGTCGACAACGACCTCGTGTCGGTCAACCACAACGGCCACCGCTTCACATGGCGCGTGACCGGCCTCACCGAAAACGGAACACTGAAACTTGAACGCGTGCGTGCACGCCCCATTGAGAACAGCAGCCCGAAAGGAACCAAGAAATGAAAGCACCCGTCCACGCCCTTGCGATAATCGCGTCCCTCTGCGCCTTCGGCGAAGAGACCACGGCCCCGGCGGAGGCCGCGGCAGCCTCAGACACGGCGGCGGCGACCGTCGAAACGCCCGCAGCGGCCCCTGCCCCTGCCGAGACGAAGCCCGCAGAAGCCCCTGCAGAGGCCCCCGTGGCGCCCGCCAAGGCGTCCTCGAGCGAGAAGAGCGCGCTCCCGAACGCGGCCGCCTCGCGCGACTCTACCGACGAGATCGACCTCGACGAGGCCGACGACTCCGCGGAGGCGCGGGCCAAGGCGCCGACGATAAGCGCCACGACCTCCAGCAACAACGTGACGCTCGTGGACATCGCCTGCGACAACGCGACGCTCGAAGACGTGCTGCGCCAGTTCCGCAAGGTGACGGACGCGAACATCATCTCCGACGACTCGACCAACCTCCAGCGCCGCGTGTCCGTGAACCTGCACCGCGTCAACTGGCTGGACGGCCTGCAGTCCATACTCAACTCCCGCAACTACCGCCTCGAGGAGCGCGGCGACATCTACTTCGTCCGCGAGGACAAGGTGCTTGAGCCGGTCCTCACGCGATCCTTCACCCTGAACCACGCGTCGGCGAGCGAGCTTGCGGACCTCTTCAACAAGTCCTACGGCAAGAAGGACGCGAAGGGCAACGTGATAGTGCCGATCGCCTCCAGCTTCGACGGCGCAAACGTCGTCGTCGTCAACGCGACCGAGAAGACGCTCGTCGACTGCGAGTCGATCATCAAGGCGGTCGACAAGGCAATCGCCCAGATATACATCGAGGCGCGCTTCCTCGAGCTCTCCAGCGAGGCCATGCACAAGCTCGGCGTCATGTGGAACCAGCTCGAGAGCTGGGGTGTGACCGCCAAGGGCCTACAGGCAGGCTGGGAGAACAACTACGGCCGCGTCGCAAAGTACGGGACGACGAAGGAAAAGACCATGTACACGCCGAAGGAATGGTACAAGGAAACTGACAAGGAGGGCCTGGCCAAGTTCACCGACATCTCGTCCGGCAAGTCGGCCGTGGACTACGTGACGCAGAACTACGTCCTGCCGGACGCGCTCAACGAGGCCCCCGGCGCAGGGCGCTCCGCCGCCAGCATGGCCTGGGCCAATGCAAGCGGGTTCTCGGGCCAGCTCTCGGCGGAGGACTTCAAGCTCGCCCTCAGTGCATTCGAGAGCTTCGGCGAGGGCAGGATATTCTCCAACCCGAAGGTCATCGTCTCCAACGGCAAGGAGGCCAACGTCGACATGACCACCAAGTTCCCGAATGTCAAGCTCACCTCCCAGCGCAACAACTCCGACTACGGCTCCTACCTCGACATGTCCGCCCAGCTCGAGCAGATCCAGGGCGACAAGGACAAGGGCCTGTTCGCCGGCTCCTGCTTCTTCGAGTGGGGCATCACGCTCACCGTCAAGCCCCGCATCTCGCCCGACGGCCTCATCTCGGTCGAGATCGTCCCCACGATCTCCCAGCTCGACTACGACGCGTCGCAGGACGGCAGCGGCTTCTACTCGGTGCAGAGCGACACCTCCGTCGGACTCTTCCCGATCATCAACATGAAGCGCATCACCACCGACTTCACGATGAAGGACGGCTCCACGGCCGTCATCGGCGGCCTCTCCCGCACCACGGAGTCCGACGTCGACTCCGGCATCCCCTACCTCCGCAAGATTCCGTGGATAGGCCCGAAGATCTTCGGCTGGAAGAGCCGCCAGAAGGTGCAGAAGGAGATCATCGTCTGCGTTACGATCGGCATCGCGAACCCCGCCGAGCTGCCCAAGGACATCGGCCTTCCGAAGAACGCCATCATGGGCCGCGAGTACATCGAGGGACGCAGGTTAGAGCCCGGCGACCACGAAGGCTCCGCACTCGAGGCGCTCAAGCTCGACTTGCGCAACCTCGACGACCGCAACAAGGACGACGCTCCCGGCTCGGTCACGATAACCCCGGCGTCATGACGCCGATTTGTTGAGTTCGCGACGGAGCGCCTTCCATCCCGGGAGGCGCTCTTCCATTAGGCGGTAGAACTCCGGCCCGTGGTTCGGCACAATGAGATGCGTGAGCTCGTGCACGACCACGTACTCGACGTGCGCACGAGACGCGCGGGCCAGCTCGGAGTTGTACGTGATGACGCGCCGCCGGAAGTGGCACGAGCCCCATATGCTCTTCAGGCGTCTGACCCTCCATGTCACGCCAGCCTCGCCCAGACGCGCCGCCCAGTGCGCGTTGAGCTCGCACAGCAGAACGCGCAGGGCGGCGACCTCCGCCTCCGTGCATGGCGCGCGAGCCGCCGGACGCGACATGGCCTTCTCTCGCGCCTTCACTACCCAGTTCCACTTCGAGAGAAGGAAATCCTCGCCTTCCTTCAGCGTCGCCCACCACTTCGGAATCGAAAGCCGCACCACCCCGTCACGCCCGATGCGGATGTTTATGCGCCGTATGCGTTTGCGCTCCACAGCCACCGGAACGCCCATGACTAAGTTGTCGCCGGAATGAAGCATGACCGCTCAGAGGCGGATGCGGCCGGAGGCGACCTCTGCCCGGTATTCGTCGACCGTGCGGCGAAGACCCGTCGCAAGGTCTATCTTGGGCGCCCACCCGAGGGAGCGCACGAGCTTGGTGTCGCACAGCTTGCGCGGCGTGCCGTCGGGCTTGGTGCGGTCCCAGTCTATGAACGCCTTGCACCCCGTCGTCTCCTTCACCATGCTGGCCAGCTGGCGTATCGTCACCTCACGCCCGGAGCCAACGTTGACGAGGTCCGGCGGATTGTCCATCTCCAGTAGGAACAGGCAGGCCGAGGCCAGGTCGTCTACGTGCAGGAACTCGCGGAGCGGGGAGCCGGTTCCCCATAGATGCACGGTCTGCTCGTTGTTGACACGCGCGGTCTCGAACTTGCGGATCATCGTCGGCAGTACGTGCCCGCGCTCGATGTCGTAGTTGTCGCCAGGCCCGTAGAGGTTTGTCGGCATCAGCGAATGGTAGACGAGCCCCCTCTCGCGCCGCAGGAACTCGCAGAGCTTAAGGCCGGATATCTTCGCAAGCGCATAGCCTTCGTTCGTCTTCTCCAGCTCGCCCGTGAGGAGCGCCGACTCGGGTATCGGCTGCGGGGCCATGCGGGGGTAGATGCACGTCGACCCCAGGAAGAGCAGCCTCTTCACCCCTGCCTCGGCCGCGGCCCAGATCGTGTTCATCGCAATCATCTCGTTCTCGTAGAGGAATCGCGAGTTCGCCGCGCTGTTCGCGCCTATGCCGCCCACGCGAGCGGCTGCGATGATCGCCACGTCGGGCCGCTCCGCGGCGTAGAACGCCCTCACGGCTGCGGGGTCGAGGAGGTCCAGCTCCGCATGGGTGCGGACAACGACGTTGCCGTAGCCGGCGCCGTCCAGCGCGCGCACGCACGCCGAGCCTACCATTCCGCGGTGCCCGGCGACGTAGATTCTGTCGGTCTTAAGCATCCTTGAGAGACCTTTCCCTGCGGGCAAGCTCCAGGTCGGAGTCCACCATCATCTTCACGAGCTCGTGAAACTTCACCTTGGGCTCCCAGCCAAGCTCCCGCCTGGCCTTGGACGCGTCGCCGAGGAGCTGGTCCACCTCCGTCGGGCGCAGATACCTCTTGTCGCACTCGACGTACTTCTCCCAGTCTAGGCCCACGAGCGAAAACGCCTCCTGCAGGAACTCCTTGACGGAATGCATCTCGCCGGTGGCGAGCACGAACTCGTCGGGCCTGTCGTGCTGGAGCATCCGCCACATGCCCTCGACGTAGTCGCCGGCGAAGCCCCAGTCGCGGAGGGAGTTGACGTTGCCCATGTACAGCTTGTCCTGGAGACCCATCTTGATCCGCCCGACGGCCCGCGTTATCTTGCGCGTCACGAACGTCTCGCCGCGGCGCGGAGACTCGTGGGTGAAGAGGATGCCGTTCGACGCGAATATCCCGTACGCCTCGCGGTAGTTCCTCACCGCCCAGTACCCGTAGAGCTTCGCTACGGCGTACGGGCTGCGCGGGTAGAACGGAGTGGTCTCCCGCTGGGGGACCTCCTGGACGAGCCCGAAGAGCTCCGAGGTCGACGCCTGGTAGAACTTCGTCAGCCTGTCGCGGCCCGTTAGGTGGATCGCCTCAAGGAGCCTCATCGTGCCGAGAGCGTCGACGTCGCCCGTGAACTCCGGCGAGTCGAACGACACCCGCACGTGGCTCTGCGCGGCGAGGTTGTATATCTCGTCGGGCTGCACCTCGTAGACGAGCTTTATGAGGTTCGAGCTGTCGCCCATGTCCCCGTAGTGGAGGAAGAGCCTCACCCCGTTGATGTGGGGATCCTGGTAGAGGTGGTCGATCCTCTCTGTATTGAACGTGGACGCGCGGCGTATCACGCCGTGAACCTCGTACCCCTTCTCCAGCAGAAGCTCGGCCAGATAGCTTCCGTCCTGCCCCGTGATGCCGGTGATCAATGCAGTCTTCATGCCGCGTATTATACCAAATTTAGGTTTGACTATTTGAAAGCATGCCGCAAAAGGATGTGGGGCAAATAGTGTGAGGCAGACCGAAGCAATCCGACCTCGATTCTTTCATTCCCCCAGCTGCATTCGGCGGAAACTTGCGATGCAATGTCACACTACATCCATAGACTGATCAGAAGTGGCGGCTTCGCCCATCCACACCCCCGCCCCCCTCTCATGTCAGTCTCGCTTCGTTATATCAATCCCGCTTCGCTCATCTATCCCGCCCTTCCCCTATGAAACGGCCAGAAAAGCCGACTGAAAACCCCGCCTACGATTTTTCCGCATTGAAATCTCATTTTATGGTATAATACGCGTCGATGGCACGAAACGCATACAGACACTCGGCGTACTGGTACGCCTGCCACAGGGGCTGGACGTACAGCGAGGCGCAGTCCTGGACGGGGCGGTACCTAGACTTGCACACCTACCGCCCGCGGATGAGGAAGCGTCCCGACGGAGAGTTCCGGGGCAGGGACTGGCTCAAGTGGCGGAACTCCGCCCCCTGCCCGGACTCGACGTTCGACCCCCTCGTGTTCTGCGCCTGCGCGATGGTGGACGTTGGCCTCGCAATGCGCGACGGGGTCTCGAAGTTCGCCGACCCCGCGGGGCGCGACAGGATGAAGCGGGAGCTCATGCGAGACCTGCGCAGGCTCAGGCGGCCCTTC
>JAFRBA010000076.1 GCA_017405115.1 Kiritimatiellia bacterium | reverse complement strand
TGTCTCTGCCATAGGCAGAGCCTAAGAGAAGAAAGTTCCATCAAGGAGGACAACCTCCCCAACGCCCCCATGGGGGCGGCCCGTCGCATTTAACCTGCCACGGGGTTTCCGCTATCATTTGCGGACTCCGCCAATTCCGGCGGGGCAACATGAAGGGAATCACAAATGACAAAAGGAAAGAAGCAGATGGTCGGCACCCAGCGCTGCCGCATCGAGTTCGGCCTCGCGGCCGGAGAGTCCGAAAGGACGATCGCGAAGGAGATAGGCGTCAGCCTCTCGACGGTCTCCCGCGAAATCAGGAAACACACCTACGAGTCCTTCAAGGGGTGCTACGGGCGCGCCAACCAGTGCGCACACCGGCAGGACTGCAGGCTCACCGGGGTCTGCGGCGACTGCCCGGCCAAGGGCGCGCCGTGCGTCCGGTGCAGCTACCGCAACTGCAGCAGGTTCTGCGACAGGGTCGAGTACATCGACTGCTCGCAGCGGCTCCTGCGCACGGCCAAGGTCTGCAACGGCTGTCCTGACGAGAAGCGCTGCCACAAGCGCAAGCTCTTCTACGTCGCGAGCCGCGCGCAGGACGACTACCGCAGGGTCCTGAAGGAGAGCCGCCAAGGCGCGGCGCTGGAACCCTGGGAGCGCGACTACATCGACGAGCTCGTCTCCCCGAAGGTCAAGGCGGGGCAGTCCGTCCACCACATCTGCGTCACCAACGCGGCGAAGCTCATCAGGCACGAGCGCACCATCCAGCGCTACGTCAACTACGGCGTCCTCTCCGCGAAGCGGGGAGACCTAAAGCGCGCCTGCATGGTGCGCCCGCGCAAGTCGCTCGCCAGGGAGTACCAGCACAAGGTCGAGACCGGCTGCTACGTTGACCGCGCGTACGTGGACTACGGGAAGTTTCTCTCAGAGCACCCCGGCGTCGGACCTGTCTACATGGACCTCCTCATCGGGCGCATAGGCGGCGTCTGCATCCTGACGCTCCACTGGCCCAGGGCGGGCTTCATGATAGGCATCCTGATCCCGAACAAGTGCGCGGAAAGCGTCGTCGCGGTGTTCGACAGGCTCTACGCGGAGCTCGGGACGGAGCTGTTCGCGAGGCTCTTCCCCGTAATCCTCACCGACCGCGGCACGGAGTTCTCCTTCCCCTCGCGCATAGAGGAGTGCGAGGACGGCACGAAGCGCACCAGGGTGTTCTTCTGCGACCCCATGAACTCCAACCAGAAGTCGCAGCTCGAGCGCAACCACGAGATCGTCCGCGAGATCCTCCCCAAGGGCGTCTCCTTCGACTCGCTCACCCAGGAGCAGGCGGACCTCGCCTTCTCGCACGTCAACGCCTACGTCCGCGGCACGCTGGACGACAAGACCCCGTACGAGGTCTTCGAGTTCCTCTATGGCGAGGGCACGGCCGCGAAGCTCCACATCGCGAAGATTGACCAGAAGGAGGTGGTCCTCAAGCCAAGGCTGGTCGGAATAGAGATGAAGTAAAGGCCCTCTGACACACCGTCCCGACACCCAGGCGCATCTACTAGGCCGCAAACCAGACCTGCGCGGTGGGCTGGGGGATCTTTTGTCTCGAAGGGCCGACGCGGATTATACGCCAAGTCATTGCCGGAGCACAAGGGGGAGAGCTGCGGCGGGCTGAAGGCGGAGCGGAGGGGTGGCGTGAGTGAGACCAATCCGGACAAGCACGGCAGTTCGACTTCGCCCGCAGCCAATGGCCTCCGCCGAGGTTGACTGGCTATAGACGGCCTGTTGTCTAGGCGGTCTGCCGGGCGCGATTCCGGATTGTCGAGACCGAACGCCAGCCCCGCAGCGAAGCCGAGGCAATCCCGGACGGACACCGTGGAGACAACAGGTTAAATGCATTTCGGCAGGCTAAATGCACAACGCAGGACTATAGTGCATTTAACCTGCCACTAGTTGCATTTAGTCTGTCCGGCGACCTACGCTCTCGTCATTCCCTGTCCTCCGCCGTCCATGCCGATAGTATACCAAGAACAGCCGCCCACCTGTCGCTCTTCAGTACGTTTTGGAGATTCCCAAACTTTTCGCGTCCGCGAATTCGCGGATGCGTTCAATGAGAGCGTTTTTTTATAGCTTAGTTATCTGATTCAAGGAACGACGCCTCTGAACTCGGCTATTGCACAGTACTTGGTCGAATACTCGGCGTCGCTCTCCAGCTCAATGTCCCCAATCTCCAGATTGCGCGCCTTGAGGACTACCTTGCCACCCTTCCTCGTGAACTTCTTGATCGTATAGGCTCCTCCGGTCTCTGGATCGCTCGAGTCGCGTCTCTGGACAAGCAGCACCTTCCCTTCAAGTTCGCCTCCGCCTAGTTTGCGGAAGAGCGCGTACGAACCATCCTCTATCAGTCCCTCCATCGAAACGCCATCTGTCTTCACTACAAACTGCGTGTCATCGAGCTTTCCCTTCCTCTCTACCTTCACCCAGCCGTCCTGCACGACTTCTCGCCCCTCCGCAAAAGGACCGCATTTCCCCACCGCCGAATAAAACGGGAGATAGGTTTTGAATCGATCTTTCTCAGGCACATCGACCCTGATTTCGACGCCTGCATCGACTTTCTCCATCACCTGCGCGATGATGTCGGCGAGCTTCTGGTTTTTCAACTGCTTCTGGTAGCGTACGTCGATGCCGTCCTTGCGCAACATCTCATAGAATACCTCTGCGCACTTGATCTTCATGTCCTCGCCCCTGTGGAGATCAGACTCCTTCTCCACGTCCTTGACCTCGATGACGACATTGAGCTCGCTCTTGCCACCCTTACGCTTCACGACATACATGAAGTCTGGACTGTACGTGCCGCCCATGATTGTCGGGATCGCCACACTCTTCGTCGGAATCTTCCCGTAAACCGTCACGGAATCGACGTCTGGCGACACGATTTCGTCGCAGTCAATGTCCTCCAGCTCAAGGTCCGAGTCGTAGGCTTTTGCATTGTAGAGATACTTCGCGCTAGGTTCGCCATCAGCAAGATGCCGCCCGATGCGCCCTTGCGACACTTCCGCAACAACCGTTCCGTCTGCGTTCGTGAGCTCGGTCTTCACCACTGATACCTCGGCACGCTCGTAGTGTATGAAGCCCTGCAGGTTCGCAACTTTCCAGTCGTCTAGCGCGCTCTTGAAGTTGACCACTGTCGTCTCGGTGAAAAACTCCGCCTTGGGCGTACCGTGTGCCGCCGCGTATCGGCAAAGCGACTTGTGCAGCACCCTTACAGGCACGCGCGTCGCGGCGAAGAGCCGCTTCAGGAACTCTCCATAGGCAAGCCGTTTTTCCGTGCGGTATTGCGCCGACGTGCCTTCGACGACAGACAGCCCTCCCGCTCCAGTCTTGACTGTCTGCGATTTACTCGTGAGCGTGCTTTCCGCGAATACGTCTTTCTCCCACACGGACGGCAACGCCTTTTCCAACATTCCCTCCGTTTCCCATTCAAAAAAGAGCATGTACCTCTGGTTGAGTACCTCCCACAGTTTCTGCAGCGCAGCGAACTGATCCCTGCGCACCTTTACGCGCACGTCCTTCTTCTTGTTGCGGTCGCGCACCGCCCCGCGACGCACGCCCTCGCCGAACTCGGGATAATCGGCGATGAGCGCTCCCTGCTTGCCGCCCACGACTTTCCGTGCGATGTCCACCAAACCCTTTGTCAGTAATTCCGCAAACAGCGCTTCCGGCGTAGTTCCGCGCTTTTTCGCAACTTCGGCAAGTTTCTCTTCCGTGATGACCGTGAACGTGACGACCTCTCCGTTGATCTGGTTCACGAGCCGCTCGGCAAAATCCGCCTCGGTGAAATCGACGATGTAGTTGAGACGGAAGTCCTCCCCCGACACGCGGTTCCCGTTCTCGTCCACCGGAAGGCGCAGCCCACGACCGACTTCCTGCAGGAGCGAAGTTTCGCTGCCGCATGATCTGAGCTTGACGATGGTAAAGACATTCGGATTGTCCCACCCCTCGCGTAACGTCCATTTCGAGAAGAGGAATCGCCGCACATTCCAGTTCCCCGCCTCATCCTTGAACGACAGCAGCTGTTTCTTGCCGAAAAGAATCTCTTCCACCTCCTTGGCCGTCGCCTCGTCCGCCGCCGCCTTGTCTTCCGCGAAATACCCGCCGTGGCAGAGCGGCAGTTTCGCCGCGCTCGCCTCAAGGAACGACCGGTACTCCTCCTCGCCGGGCGTCAGTTCCGCCAGCGTCTTCTCGATGCGTTCCCTCAAATGACACTCAAACCGTTCCCGGAGATACCCGTCCGCATCACGGTACGAACGGATGTCTGAGATAAAGAACAGCGCAAGTGTCTTGATTTTCGTCCCGCGTCGGAAGTTCTCGCGCTCCGTCTCGAAATGCCGGTCAAGCGCCAACTGGATCATGCCGTCCTGATAGGACCTAAGATGCGGACCCGCCGCGATAGGATCGTTCATCTTGCGGACGAGTCCGTTTGAGAGCGTGACGTCCCGCGCGCCGATTTCCGCAACTTCTATTCCCTCAAACGCTTCGTGGACAATCCCCAGCGAGTCGCCCTGCCGTACTTCCACCGTCTTCGTCGGCTTCCCCTTGGCAATGCACTGGAACCGCGCGCTATGCCGCGTCGCGGCCGAGATGAGCCGGATCATCTCGTCGCCTCCTTCTGGGCTTTCCAGATGCTCCTTGGTTATGCCCTTGACGAGTCCGTCGTTGAACGCCTTGCAGGCGTTGAGGTCGTAGAGGAGATTGCGGTAGTCCTTGGGCTTGGGCTGTTTCCTTTTCCCGCCAAGTCTCTGTTCGGGGAACGTCGCGCCGTAGCGGATGACGCACTGCGGACGCAGCTCCGCCTCGACCTTCTTGTACGCCTCCTGCGTCCGCTCGAACCGGTGCGGCTCGTCGATGATAACGATCGGACGCGTCGAACGGAGCGCGTCGAACGGACGCCGCATGTTCTCGAACATCGAGTCGTATTCCTTCGCCAGCATCTTCGCGTTGGAGAGAAGCTGCATGTTCACGAGTAGCACCGAAATCCGCCGTTTCGCCTCCTTCGTCGCCTTGACGAACTCCCAGACTGCCGCCGGAAACGCCTCGCGCCGCGAATTCTTCGCGGCCTTCGCCGCCTCCAGAACCTGCACGTCGAGCGTCGTATCGTACCCGCACACGTCCGCAAAGTGCTTCCGCGCCGCGCCGTCCGTCATGAACTGCCCCGTCCCGGCCTTGATGGCGAGCGACGGCACGGCGACGATGAACTTGTTGAACCCGTACCGTCGGTGCAGCTCGAAGATCGTCTTCGTATAGACATACGTCTTACCCGTCCCCGTTTCCATCTTGACGTCGAGCGGTAAATAGGCATGCGGTACGGTCGTCGCGCCGCGTATCTCCGCAGGAACGCCAAGCCGAGCCTGCACGTCAGCGATATTCGTGAAGAGCCTCTTGTCGGCCACGTCGAGAACCGGATTTTCGTAGTAATTGGAGGGCGGATCAATGCGCACGCCCGCAAAGATGTCCGCCACCGCATCTACGGCGTTCTGCTGGTGCTCCAGCGACTTCTCGAGAATCAGTTCCATGGTTTCAGTACCGGATGTCGAGGTCTGCGGTGATGTTGCGCGTCGTCTTGAGCTTCCTGAGGTTCGTATCAAGCTCCTCCAGCTCCTTCCAGCCGAAACTATAGCCGAAGAGGACGATCTTGTCCGGCGTGAACGCCTTGTCAGTCTCGTACTTTTCCAAAAGCGCCTTGACGTTCTTCGCGCTGAAGTTGGCGTTGACGAGGTAGAGGTGATGCCCACATCGATACGCCTCGTACCCGGAAAGATCGACTTTCTCCGCCTCTCGCGTAAGCCCGTAGCCGTCGTGGTTCAGCCAGGTCGCCAGCACCGTCCCAACGCCGAACTCCTTCAGCATGTCCTGCGTCGCCAGTATGCTCGCCTTCGGATCGAACGACTCGATTTTCTCGAGCACTTCACCGCTCGGCTTCGCGAGCGTGAAGTGCTTGAAGCCGAGGTCCATCGTTTGCGCAAGCAGCGGATTCTCCTTCGCAATTTTCTCTGCAGCCTTGACAATCCGCGCACGACCGATTTCATCTATGGTCTTATACCCCGCCTGCTCTGCTGTGGATCCCTTTCGACAATCATCATCAATCTGAACCATTATAAATCGGCGCGTTCCTGCGTCATCAACATTTGTCCGCATAACAGATTCGGCTGTTGTACCTGATCCCGAAAAGAAATCTACAAACACACCGCTCTTGTCGAGATATCCAAAACACTTCTTCATTAGTTCTACCGGTTTCACGGTATCAAAGCCGACAGGCCCAAGATACTCTTTTAGCAGTGCCTTTCCTTGTAACGAAGTTCCAACCTCTTTTGCAGGGAATATTGACCAAAATGGCTTATAGCTTTTTTCGTCTATTTCATCTTCAGGATAGACAGCTCTCTTCACAATCCCGTCAACAATCTCCAGTTTGCCATCTGCTTCAAGCTGACGAGCGAGTTCCTGCCCTATCTGCCACTGTTTTCCGGGACGAGGAGGTTGCCCAAGAATGTCAAAGCGCATCGTGTCCCTTGCGTATGCACCTTCATATGCTCGTTCAATCACCTCGAATCGACACTTTCCAAATTTGCCTTCATGTGGATATTTCTTTTCACCAGCCAGTGACTCAAGAACAAACGGGCCGATGCAGTCGCGTCGACGAGCGTACAGTGCGATATATTCAGCTTTCTTTTGGAAGTTGAATCTCGCACCACCGATATTATCTGGTTGAGTTGTTGACTCCCAAATAATGTTGCCGATGAAGTTCTGTTCACCAAACACATCATCGCACAGCAGCTTCAAATTAGCCTGCTCGTTGTCGTCAATGGAGATGAAGATGACACCGTCGTCACGGAGAAGTGATTTCGCGAGCTGGAGGCGCGGGTACATGAACATGAGCCAGGCGGAATGAGAGGCGGAGCCGCGCCCTACAAAGTCAAGAAGCTTCTTCGCCTCCTCTTCTGTGATGGAAAGTTTGCGGGCGAGTTCGTCAGGCTTGAACTTGAAATTGTCGTTGTAAACGAAACCGTCCGATCCCGTGTTGTACGGCGGATCAATGTAGATGCACTTGACCTCATGCTCGTAGGATTTGAGAAGATGCTTCAGGGCGTCGAGATTGTCGCCGGAGATATAGACGTTCTGACTCTTCGCGTTCTCCGGCTTCGCGTTGTGTGCCTCGTCAGGCACGATCACTGTTTCAGTCTCCTCGTTCGCGAGAAGTCGCGCATAGTTTTTGCCGAGGAAGTCAAGCTGATAACCTTCTTCCGTCACGACCACCTCGTCACGGATTCTCGCAGCGAAGGTCTTGAGGTCGAACGCGCCCTCCTTCGTGAAACAGCCCGCGAAATTCTCACGCAGCACCGCCAGTACGCCCGCATTCGCGGCGGCCGTCTCGTTCCTCTTCAGTACCTCCTTCAGCATCTTTAGTTCCTTTCTCTCCTTTCGGCCTGCCGATGCATTGGCG
The DNA here is from genome assembly GCA_017405115.1 of Kiritimatiellia bacterium. Next base: position 60,865 of record JAFRBA010000076.1, on the reverse strand, counting down.
GTCACGCGGGACGCGTGACCCTACCGTGGCGGCGGTTTCATCGAAACCGCCCTACCATCGCGGCGGAGAGAAAGATTCGGGGACGCATCCCCTGACTCGTCTCATACTCAACCGAGGGCGCCCTGGAAGAAACCCTAAAACAGAATACAAGGCGACAGAAGAATACGCCCCCGAATGGGGCGCATCCCTGCCAACTCGTCGTTCTGTTTTTGAAAAAACTTTCCAGGGCTTTTTCGGTTGAACGTCGCGTTTGCAGTTATGCAAAATCGGTTTTGACGGGCCGTCGCCCGCCTATATCGTTTTTACTTCGGCAAGACCTCCTTGTGTTCGTGATTCATCCGTGGCGTATTATAGCATTTTCGGCTTGGCATTGCCTACATTGCCAACGCTCATACCATTCCCCAAGGCAGGGGCGAAGCGGACGCGGGGCACGGATCGACGCGCCCTAGGGCACTGCATTCGTCTGCGCGGCCGCGACGGCGAGAGCGGCGTAGTCGCCGATGCTCTCGCCCAGTTCGGCGGGGACTATCCTGCACACCTTCCTCGCCAGCGACAGGGCCTCGACGTCCAGTATCGGGTCCACGATCGGCATGAACAGGTCGGCGTTGCGCATGAAGACGCCGCCGAGGGCGATCACCTCGGGATTCAGTATGTCGATCGTGTACGCGAGTATAGTCGCGAGCTTCTCGGCCGACTCGCGGAAGACCTCCGTGCAGTCCGGGTCGCCGGCGCGGACGCGGGAGAACAGCTCCTTTGCCGTGATGTCGAGGCCCTTCCTGATCTTGGCGAGCCGCGCGATGCCCGCGCCCGAGCAGAAGCCTTCGGCGCTGCCTTCCTTGTTGTAGCCGACGGGGCCCGTCGGCGCAAGCCTTATGTGGCCTATCTCGCCGGCGTTGTCGTTCGCGCCGGCGTAGAGCTTCCCGTCGATGACGATTCCCGCGCCGAGCCCCGTGCCGAACGTCATGAAGACAAGGTTCCTAACGCCCCTGCCCGATCCGTACTTGTACTCTGCGAGCGCGCAGGCGTTGGCGTCGTTCTGAACCGCAACCGGCACGTGGAACCTGTCCTCGAAGAACTTGACGACGGGCACGTCGTCCCATCCGGGCAGGTTCGGCGGCGACATGATCACGCCGCGCCTGGAGTCGAGGGGCCCGCCGCAGCTGATGCCGATGGAGGAAAGGTTTGAGAGGCTTGAGGGGTTTGAGAGGCTTGAGAGGCTTGAGGGGTTTGAGGGGTTTGAGAGGTTTGAAGGGGTTGAGGGATGGGCAAGGCTGTCGATGCGGCGGGCGAACTCGTCGAGCACCTGCCGCCACGAGAGCCCCGCCGTCGGGAACTCCTCGCGCGACAGGATGCGGATGTTCCCGCCTTCCTCCATGCCGACGGAAATTGCGCACTTGGTTCCGCCGATGTCCAATCCTACGAACGTCTTGTCCACCTCTCCCATCCTATACCACCCTCCTACTTCTTCCTTTTTCCTTCTTACTTGCGAAAAGCCCGAGCCCGAAGAGATACGCCAGACAGACGCCGAGAGTCGCGACGATGCCCACCGAACCGAACGCCGACTGCGCCGCGCCGAGGGCTGCCGACACGATGCCGCCGCCGACTATCGCCATCACCATGAGCGAGGAAATCTCGTTCGCCTTCGCGGGGAACCGCTCGATCGCGAGGGCCATGCACATTCCGAAGCTGTTCGCCGTCAGAAGCGCCACGAAGGCGACGATCGCGAGGAACGCGAACGGCGTCGACACGAACGGGATCGCGGCGGTCGCGACAAGGCCCAGCCCCATGAACCACGAGAAGCACTTCGCGGCCGATATGCGAGCAAAGACGATGGCACCAGCGAACGCGGCGGCGGTCTTGGCGACGAAGTAGACGGTCGGGCCCATTCCGGCGAGGTCCTTGTCGACCTTGAACACGTTCTTCAGGTACTCGGGTATCGCGACGGAGAACCCGACATCGGCACCGACCGAGAACAGTATACCGGCTGTCATTGCCGCGACGTAGGGCTCCTTCAGCATCGCGAGGCAGCCGGAGAAAGAGGTTTGAGAAGTTTGAGAGGTTTGAGAAGTTTGAGAGGTTTGAGAAGTTTGAGGGGTTTGGAAGCGCTCGTCGGGGATGTCCGCAAGGCAGAGCCATATCGCCGCGCCGACTGTCAGCGCCCCGTACAGCGGGAAGAGAAGCTTCCAGTTGCCCATGGCGGACGCCGTCACGTAGACGAAGACCGGTGTAAGTGCGGCGCATACGGCCTTCACGAACTGGCCGAGCGAAATGCGGCTCGCAAGCTGGGAAGGCTCCACGACGTTGGACATGAGCGCCGGAAGCGCCGCCTGTATTATCGTGTTGCCGATTCCGACGAGCGCGAAGGCGACGACGTATAGGTACCACCTCTCCGCGTTCGCGAAGAGCGGAACGGCCATCGCGGCGACCGTTACCGCGAGGGAGACCAGGACCGCGTTTCGCCGACCGATGCGCCCGGACATGACTCCGGTCGGGATCGATATGACGAGGAACCACACGTAGGCGAAGATCGGCATCAGCCACGAAATCTCGTCCGCATGCGCGGCGCATTCCGCCTTAACCTGGTTCATCACGGTGCCGATGATGTCGCCGAACCCCATCACGAAGAAACCGGCCAGCATCGGCCACAGCGCTGATCGCTTCACGTCTCGACCTCCCGTTTGCACGTTTTGCATCCCTCGGGCATTATAGCATATGCGCCCCGCGATCCGCAACCTCAGAACAACTCCTCCTCCACCGCCGCGCAAAGCGCGTGGTAGACCGGCAGGTGCAGTTCCTGCACCTTGTATGTCTCCGTCTCCGGGACGCGGATTGTCACGTCGCAGACTTCCGACAGGCGCGACTCCTTCGCCCCGGTGAACGCGATGGACCTGCCGCCCTTCGCCTTCATCACCTCCGCCGCCGCGACGCAGTTCGGGCTGTTGCCGCTCGTGGAGAGGGCGATCAGAACATCCCCCTCGCGCGCGAGCCCCAGCACCTGCTGCGCGAACGCGGCCTCCCATGCGACATCGTTGGCGAAGGCCGTCACGATTCCGCTCATCGAGACGAGCGACACGGCAGGAAGCGAGCCCTCGAGCATGGACGCGAGCTCCGGGCGAAGGCGGGACGCGACGCCAGCCGGGACCGGCCGAGGCTTCTTGAACGTCTTGAGCAGTTCGCCGCAGATGTGCTCGGCATCGGCGGCGCTGCCGCCGTTGCCACAGACCAAGACCTTGCCACCGGCGCGAAACGAATCAACGAGCGTCCCGAACGCAGCATAAACGTCGCCCTTGCAGGGGGCGAGTGCGGGGTACCTGACGAACAGGCCTTCTATTGTGTTGTTCATGCGTGTGCCTTTGCGTTGTCCAGATGTCCAGCCGCGCGTCAGACACGGCAACTAAGTGCCTTCATATTATACCACATGTCTGGGCGTCTGCGGCTAATGAAATAGGCTTGGACTTTTTCACAGGTTCGGGTAGCCTCCTCGCGCCGCGCGGCAAATGACCCACAGCGCGTCGCACGGCGCGCGCCAGGATGCGCCGGGTGCGAGCCGGAACGGACCTTCCGGCGGCGCGATCGCCGCATCGGGGTGCGGGCCGTCAGGCGCAGTGTAGTACACGAAGGCAAAGACGCCGCGCGCACGCGTCTCCGCGCCCCAGAAGCGTCCGTCGCGCGCGAGCCATCCGTCGGCGCGAGGCGCCTTCCAGAGGTCGGGGTGCGTCAGGCGCGGCGGCTTCGCCTCGCCCGCGTACGGCGCGAACTGGCGGAAGTAGATGGCGCGCACGTCGAGCGCCTCCTGGCCAACGTTCTCCAGCGACTCGAACTCTGCGAGCACCAGCGGCTTGTCTGGATGGATCGTGAAGACGTGGGTGGCCGCGAACGCACGTCCGTCCGTCGCCCGGATGCGCAGCCTGCATGACGCCGCATCCCATTCCGCCGACTCCACTCGCGTCGCATCGTCCCAATGGAGGCGTCCGCCGGCGGCGTGGTGAAGCATCGCGCCGTACGAGCCGATCTCGGCGCCGTCCAGCTCGACGCGGTCGAACATGCGCCGTCCACCGATGCGCCCCTCGAGCGCGAACCCGGCGCGGTTGGCAAGACGGTAGCCGTCGCCATGCCGCGAGAACGACACTCCGCCGTCCGGTCCGCGATAGCCTTCGGCGGCAAATGCGCCCGACGCCAGCTCGACTCCCGACGGCGGGGGCGGCAGGCGCGCGGGCGGCGGCGGCAGGCGGCGCCACTTCGCGAAGTCGCCACCGATGCGCGCGAACGCCTTGACGAGCGGATACGGTTCGTCGTCCTCAGAGACGAGGCCGTAGTTGGAATCCTCCGGGAACGCGGCGCTGATGCCGAGCGCCGGCTCGTCCACCCACATGAAGTAGCTGTGGCCGACAAGCGACGGGGTCGCGAGGAACGTGCGCAGGCAAAGCGCGGTCGCGCGCGCGCGTTCCGACTGCGTGTTCATTCGCTGTCCCGCCCCGTGCAGGCACGGCATCCCGGCGTCGACCGCCGGAAAGCTCCACTCGGTCACCATCAGCGGGCGGCCCGTCCACGCCGCGCGCTCGGCGACAACGTCGGCAAAGAGGCGGTCGCGCGCCCCCGGGCCGGCGCAGAGCACGTTGCGGTCGAGATCGGCCCACGGGTAGTTGTTGAACGTCACGACGTCGCAATGCCTGCCGGCTGCCTCCCAGACGACGCGGTTAGCGCCGGAGAGCCCGGCGAACCGGCAGCCGAGCACGAGGTGGTTGGGGTCGGCCTCGCGTATCGCCCTCACCGCGACCGAGAAGTACCTCTCGGCGGCAAGGCGAAGAAAACCCTCCTTGTCGGCTGGAGGATTGGTCATGCACTCGAAGAGGCCGGTGGCGCTGTCAAACTCCGCCGCGTGCCCCCACCAGGCGAGCTCGTTGTCGATGAACCAGCCGAAGAGCGCTGGGTCGTCCCTAAGCGGGGCACAACGTTCGCGCGCAACGCGACGGCACGTTTCCTCCCACGCAGGGTCGAACACGTCGGGGAAGCCCTCGCACGGGTTGTTGTGCGGGTTGGGGCGGATGGCGCGGACGGCGCTGCCGCGCGTCAGCTCGCCGCTTATGTCGAGGTAGACGGCGTAGGCGCGGCCGTCCGTGCGCAATGACGAGTCGCAGCCGGCGCCGAGGAAGTTGAACCCCCAGCCGCGCAGGCGCGCTCCCGTCGCCTCGGCCCACTTCTCCTTGGTGCCGTACTTGCGCCGATTGGTCTGGAGGTAGCGGCGCGTGCCCGTCTTTTCGCACGGATGGCCGATCCACGAGACATGGTCTACGCCGGAGAGGAACGTGTCGCGACCCTGCGGATCGACCGCCCACCAGCGGCCGTCCGAATCGCGCCGCACGCCCCAGAACCCGGCGGCGCCACAAGCGACGCTGCAAGCGAACGCAACGGCAAGCGCGACGACGACCTTACCCGTCATAGACGAAGCGCATGTCGGTGGATCGAATGAGGGGCCCGGTGTAGCGGCCGTGCGAGTCGAACTCGGGCAGCCCGGCGATTTTCGGAGAGACTCCGAAGAGGTAGTCGGCCTTCGAGCCGTCGATCCTTATGCGCCCGTTCGGCCACAACGTGAGGATCGCCGACAGCGGCTCCGTCCAGCCGACGTTGTGGCTGGCGCGGTCGTGCTTCCTGCAGTATTCGGCGGGGAACTTGTCGTGCGTCTTCGCATACCACTGGTTGCTGGCGGAGTTGACGTCCCAGTAGAGGATGTTGTCGAGGATACGCAGGTTGTCCATGTGGAGATGGCCGTTCATCACGAGCCGCACCGTCCCCGGACGCTTCGCGTTCGCCTCGCGGAAAATCGCCTGCACGTCGTCCTTGTTCAGCACGTTGCCGCCGTTTGGCGCGCGCTCGAAGCTCTGGTGGGAGAGCACGACGCATGGCTTCGGCGAGCCGACGATCACGGAGCGCATCCACTCCAGCTGCTCCGGCGGTATCCAGTTCACGGTCGCACCCTTCGAGCGCCGGTGGTAGTTGCCGTTGTCGAAGTGGATGTACTGGCCGGGCGTCTCGCAATAGTGGTTGGGGTCGCAGATGACGAAGCGGAAGCCGCCCTTGTCGAAGGCGTAGTGCCCGCGCTCCATGCGGTACGCCTCCAATGTCGCGGCGTAAGGGCAGTTGTCCGAGTCGTGGTTGCCGAGGCAGTGGTACGCGGGCACGCGGCTCTCGTTGTACATCTTGACGTACGCCTTCTCGGGCGCCTTGAGGACGGTGTGCACGAAGTCGCCGAGATGCACCACCATGTCGCAGCGCTCGCGCTGGGCGCGAGCGAGTATCTTCTCGAGGAACTCCGGCGTGTCGTTCACGTAGACGCCTGGCTGGTAGTGGATGTCCGCGAAGACGCAGACCTTGAGCGGCTTCTGCCGCGGCGCGCCTGTCGCGGCGAACGCCGCCCCCGGCGCCGCCATCGCCGCAGCCGCCAGAAACTCCCTTCTCGACGTGCCCATGTCCCTCCTCCTGTACATAGGTCTGCCAGATACGTCCATCTTACCGCAGGATGATCGCGGTGCCCACCGGCTTCAGCACCGCCCATATCTCCACCATGCCGTCCGCCTCGTTGCGGCGCTCGCCGGTGATCTCCCAGCGGCCAGGGCGGCCCGTGTTGACGCCGGTCACGTAGAGATGCGACCCAGACGGCATCTCCGCCACCTTGACGGCATAGTAGCGTGGCAGCGGATCGGACTCGTCGCGGCCGAAGTCCACGATGATCGAGCCCTCGGCGGACGACAGGACCTTGATGTAGTTCTCGCCGTTCGACGCGAACGTCGCCCCGGAAAGAACCACGTCATCCACCTGCACGAACGACTCCGTATAGACGCGGCCGGTGACAGTCAGCGCGCCGTTGGTGACGAGGCCGCCCTCGCCGACCAGCTCGGGCACGGTCAGGCCGAACCCGTTCATGTCGAAGACGCCCGATCCGCTCGCGCCGACGCCGCCGGAGACCGCCATCGCGATCGTCGGACGCATCACGCCAGCTTCGGCGACGCATGGCCCGGTGAACGTGTTCGCCGCCGACAGGAGCAGTGTGCCGGTGCCGCGCTTGCGGATGCCTCCGTCGCGCGTCGCTCCAAGCGCGGCGTCGTGCGTGAACGCTTGGTTGAGCGTGAACGTATTCGCACCGGGAATGTCAAACGCCGCGCCATTCGTAGAGACGACATTGCTGTTCCAGGCGCTGTTGTTTGGCTTGAACAGCGCGCCATCCAACGTCGGGCGAAAAGTTCCGCCGTTCCAGTACCAGTTGCACGACGCAGAACCGTAGTTCCGCTGCACGTACTGAGCCATGAACGTCCCTCCGTGCATGTTGACATTGAACGAACGATCGGCCGCTCCTCCGTCATACTTGAATGGAGCCGTCCAGGCGAAGTCACCACCGTACATGTTAATGTCCAAGTTACGGTCACCGTTATTTGTGGAGAGCGTGGACACCGTGTTTGTGAACATTCCGCCGTAGATGTTGAACACCGTCCTGGCAGCGCCGTACTGCAGTTCTTTCGTGCTGGCGGAATAATGACTCCAGTTGTTCCACGCTCCTGTGGTTTTTATGATGCCACCATAGAGGTTGATAGAGGCGGTGCCGTTGTACAGTCCCTGTGCATCGTATGGAGTATATGTGTTGCTGAACGTGAGCGAACCACCGCGAACCGTCAGCGCGAGATTGCGCTTCTTTGCACCGCAGTCGTGCGACGCACGGTACGCGCCGGCGTTGTGCCCGATGCGAAGGTCGCCGGCCGTCACCGTGCCGCCCAGGATCTCCAGCTCGGCGTCAAGCACATCTCCGTTCTCGTCGAATTCGGCAATGTTGGAGCCGATGATGATGCGCCCGCTCACAGTCAGCCGCTGGCTGTCGCTCAACCCGACGACAAGCTTGCCCGCGTCGACCTCGAGCGCGTCGAGCCCGACGGACGGAAGCGTTCCGCCTTCAGGCATTTCCGTTACTGAATAGTCTTCATTGCTACGCGGAGACGCGCCGAGCGTGACAGCCCCCGCGCCCGCCAAAATCGCAGTGCCCCCGCCGGTCTTTATGAACGGCCCGCCGGCAGACGCAAGATCGTTGAGAACCATCACCTCCGCTCCGTCCTCAACTCGCAGGTTCAGTCCATTCGGAACGTTCAACATCGCCAGCATGTCGCCTGACGACGTGAACGCCATCGTGCAGTTCCTGACTTCAATCCGATATGCGGCGCCAAAAACCTCCGGGCGACCTGCAAGCGTGCCCTTCTCGACCAGATAGTCAGACTTGGATCCGCCCTCTATGCGCAGTACTCCGGCGGGATTCGCAAATCTGTTCAATATCGTCGTCTGATTGACCGACGACAGCACGCCCTCGACGACCTGTGTCGCGCCGGCAGACACGTCGACAAATGTCGAACGCCATTCGTCGCCGAGCACGTTCGGGAGATGGATCGTGCCCCTCGTTGTCGTCATGAAGGCAAATTCGCCGTTGCCGCGCGGATTGACCGTTCCGTCCGTGAGCCACAATTCGCCGGGCGTCTCGGAGAGAAGGCGCTGCATAATGCGCTGTCCGCCAAGTGAAATCCTCGTGCCGTCGGCGACCGTGGACGGGAACACCGTCTTCGCGCGGCTTTCGTGCGAATCCTCCGGCGCGTATCCGACATCCCAGTTCGCCGCGTCAGTCCAAGCCCCCGAGCCTCCAACCCAGGTGAAGTCGCGGTTGAAGTCGCGCTCGGTCGTTGAGTTGTACGCCGTCGCCGACGAAAGCGTAAGCGTGATCTGATCGTAGTCGACCGCAGAAGTGTCGAGCGCGAACGTGCCGTTTGCCGCCTTGTAGCGCGGCGACATGGCAAACTTCGATGCGTCGAGCGATCCCTTCGGGCCGCGCAGAATCGCATACGTCCCCGCCGTCGTAGCGACATCGGGGTTGTCCGGTCCCGAGCAGAGCGCAACATACACCGTGCCGCCGACAGAGAGCGAATCAGCCGCGCGCAGCGTCGCGCAGACGCCCGCTCCGGATATGTAGGCGAACACGCTCGAACCAGCCGCCAGCGTCAGATTCTTCACCGTCGTCTCCTCGGCGGACGAGCCGCTCATCGCGGCGGCGATCGCGCCGTTCGCCTGCACGGATACGGAATTGGCCGCAAGCACCGCGCCCATTGTCTTCGCCACGCCGCCCGACGCAAGCGTGACGGGACCGCTGAAGCTGTAGGTCGCTCCCGCCGCAAACGCAATGCAGTTCAGCTTGTTGTTTGTCGCCGGACGCACGGACGAGACCGTTATTCCGCCGTCAGAGCCAACACCCGTCCAGACGCCTCCGAGCGACGGCGGAGTCTGATCGGGCATCTCCGTGAGATCGATCTTCACGCCGCCTGCTCCTATCTGGACTGCACTCGCCCCGAACCATGCCGTCGAGATTCCAACAACCGGCTTCCAGACGCCACCGTTCCAGAGGACTGCGCCATCCCCGGAAATGAACCGCGAACGGAGCGTCGCCCCTGCGTCAAGCTCCAGCGCCGCGCCAGAGGCGACAGTTACGCCGTAGGACGGGTCAACCGTGGCATTCGTGCAGATGGCGAGCGTACCGCCGTCCACGGCAATCCCGCGCGGGAACGAATATCCGCCAACTCCGTTCAGCACAACCGCGCCGTCGCCGGTCTTCGCGAACACTGTTCCGGACGCGACGTCCACCGCGCCGTTCACCGTCAGCGTCGAACCGGCAGTCGCGCCAAGCGCTGACTTCCCGCCGGCCGTCGCCGCCGCCATCTCGAACGTGCGGTCGGTCGCGCCGGTGCCGTCAATCTCGAATACCGCAGTCCCGACGCTCACGGCAGACCCCACGCCGGCGGAGGACGTCGTGCCTGCGTTGGCAATGCCCGTTACGCGCAGCGTGCCGGCATTCACGAATGGCACCGTCGCGAACGTGTTTGCGCCGGACAGAGCGACCGTCCCCGTCCCGCCGTCAACGTTCACAGCAAGCGGTCCGTAGCCAGAAATCGCGCCGGAGATGGCGAGTGTCGCGCCGGACGCCGCGTTCAGATACGTCTCGCCAGCCATCGCGACGGACGCGGCGATCTCGTTCGCCCCGGAAGTCGCAGCGATGGTCGCTGGACCGCCCGCATTGTCGAGCGTAATCGCAGCACCGGAAAGCTCGTAGCCTGGCGAGGCGGAGAACGACATTCCTCCGATTGTTAAGCCATCCGCCAGCGTAACTGCAGTGCCGGCGGCATCCGCCGCAGTCGCGAAGACGGCTCTCGCGCCGCTGCCCGCCGGGGCGCTGCCCGTGCCGTCGCCCCAGTTCGCGCCGTCGCCCCACGTGCCGCCGGCGGAGTTGGTCCATTCATACGACGCTACGGAGCGAGTCGCCAACGTGGCGGAGAGGATGAACCGTCCGTCCTCGGTGCGCGTCGCAAACGAAGCGTCCGTCGTGTCGCTCGCCGTCTTCAGCATGACATGGGAGAGGTCTACAGTCGCGCCGGACGGCAGAGAGACGAGATCGTACGTGCCGGCAGTCCATGCGCCGTCGAACGTGATGCGCACCGTGCCGAGCGCGTTCCATCCCTCCGCAGTCAGCTTCGCAAAGCGCGAACCAGTCCAGCCGAAGGCAAGGCAAAGGTCAGCATCGTCCGCAATAATTGTGCCCGTAGTCGCATCGGCTCCGAACTTTACCGTGACGTTCTTGTCCGAAGCGATCGGCCCGGCAATCGTCATTCCGCCAGTGAACGCAACTGTCGTGCCAGCGTTTCCGCCGATCCTGAGACCGCCGTCCGTCACATTGTCCGTCACAACAGGACAAGGGAATGTGTATGTTCCAGAGCCAGTGACTTTGATCTTCGACTGCTGCGAACCAAGACGCGTAGTAAAGCCGGGGGACACCACGTCGTAGCCAGAACCGCGCAACTCCAGCATGCCGCCGTCGAGAATGAGCCGCATCGGGCTCGTAGCGTATGCGGCGGTAGGAGTCATCGCCCGGTCGCGGCGGAGCGTTCCGCCGTCCGCCACCTTCAGCGTAAAGTCGCAGAATCCGCTTACGCACGGATTGATCGTGTCCGCCGAAAGGACGCCGTTAGTAGACACGGCGACCTCGGCAATGGGGATTATCGAGTCGTCCGCCGACGTGCCGCCGTTGTAGTCGGCGCATTTAAGGTTCGCCGTCTCGAACGTAGTGCCCGAAAGGAAGAAACGCGCCCGCGCACCGCGATTGCGGGCTATCAGGACTTCAGTGAACTTGCTTATCGTTCCGCCGTAGACGTTGAACGAGTGGACGCCGCCGTATGCCTCGTTCGCATTCATCAGCGCACCAACCCAGATCTTTGGCGCATAGTCTCCTGTGACTGTTCCGCCGTAGATGTTGAATGACGAGCCGGAATCCGCATCGGGACGCGACGTTGCGCTTCCGTTGTAGTAGCCGACCAGTACGGAGGCGTTAAGGTAGACCGTTCCGCTTCTTATGTCGATGTGTCCGTACGGCTCCGATCCGGCGGCGGCACCGCTGCGGCAGCCGCACATGACGTATCCGCTCCAGTCGAAGGAATTGGCCTTTGCGCCCAGTACTGTCACCACGTCGTCCGCAGTGTCGATGACGAAGCGGCCTTCGCGAACGGTCAGGTTCGCGTACGCCTGCGTCGGCGAGTCGCCATTCGCCTTCATGTTCATGATCCAGTTCCAGTTATTGCCTGCCGACGAAAGCGCAAAGACCTGCCGCGTACCTGCCTCCTGCGCCGCCGTCGCGACTGTCAGCATGCCAGGGCCAGCCTTTACGAGCGCTCCACGCTCCGCACTGAACGTTCCGTATGTCTTCATATCGCCGTCGCACCAAATGACGCCGGCGTCATTGTCTCCCGCCGGCGAGAGTATGACATTCATGTCGGTAGCAGCCGGCGTCGAGCCCATGTAGCGGAACGTTCCGTTGCCGAGCGAAAGCGTCCCGATGCCGCCCTTCTGGCCCGATCTGCGGAGCGTTTCGACTCCGAGCGTGCCGCACTTCACGGTCGCCGTGCCAATCGAGCCGTTCAGCGGATTGAGCAGGTTGACGATGCCGCCGCCGCTCGTCCCCTCGTTGGCCTGGATGTCGACGCCTGCCGGCAACTGTTCCGCGACATTCGTCGTCACGCCGTTGCCCGGCGCGAACACGAGAGTTTCAGCGAATGTCGCGAACGCCGCAAACGCCGCGACGACCGGCATCAAGATTCTGCTTGCCTTCATGTTCATTTTTTCCTTTCCATGTTTTCAGTTGTTGAAGATCTCTCTATCAAGTCGGCCATCGCGTCGCGCCACGCGAGGATCGCGACGGGGTCCGCCGTGTAGTCCGTCATGCTCGTCACGAGTCCTTCCGCGTCGAGAAGCCGCTTCGCTTCGCCCGCCCACTGCGCGTGCGGGTTCGCCGCAAGGCGTTTGCGCAGGAGCTTCGCGTACGCGAGATCCTCCAGGCCGTCGCGGAAGTTCTCCAAGCGCTGCGTCGGGAGCGGCGTTCCGTTCGGCCCGACACACGTCCAGCAGCCGTCGCCGTCGTATTCGCAGTAGCTGCGCGGCTCCCAGTCGGTGAACGGACCGGATGTTATGCAGCGCTTCTGGTTCCAGATCGAGATGAAGTAGTAGAGGAATCCGTCGGGACGGTACTTTGCGGGCATCGCGCCGAAGAGCAGGCGGCGCTCCGTGCCCGGGCACTCCATGAACATGTTCGCGTAGGGCGCATGCGGGTTGCAGGCGATGTACCACCAGACCTTGTGACCGGCCGCGCGTGACCGCTCCGCCTTCGCAAGGTCGTACTTCGGCGTCAGCGGCACATAGCCGTCGAAGGCCGACAGCGCGTTGTCGACGAGCCCGAAGTCGTGGTCGTAGGCGGTCGTGATGAAAGGCACATCGGGGAATTCCTTCTTCAGTATCTCAATCGAGCGGGCGATCAGCGGGAACCGGCTCTCCCATGCTTCGTCGCAACCGTATATGTATGCGTGGTCGAGAAGCCCCGCCGCCTTGACGCGCTCGTACGACTTGCGCAGCCGAGACACGGTGGTTTTACGGAACTTCGCCTCGCCGTCCGGACCTTCGTCCATCTGAGTCCAATAGCCGATGTTGAACTTGTTTACCCGCCCCTGGGCATTGAGGCGCTTCATCTTCCCTATGAACCAGTCGGTGCACTCGCCGCGATAGAGCGAGTCGGGCGTTATCCAGTAGTCGGCGAGGAAGTCGTGCCAGACGTCTTCAATCTTCCCGCCGTGCGCGGCGTTCGCCGGAGCGAGCGGGTCTTTCCTGTATGCGTCGTATTCGTGCTGGCGCGGCGACTTGTAGTGGTCGGGGAAGTAGAACGTGGGACCGAACGTGATCGCCAGCGGAATCGGCGCGATCTTGCCAAGCGCGAAATCGTTTACGCGGACGACGAACGGCAGCTCGCGCCTCACGGTCTTGCCCCGCGCCTTCGCCGAGACGGTCAGCGTTCCCCGGTATGTTCCCGCAGGCTGGCCGGGCGGGCACTTCACGCGGATCCAGAACGACTGGAAGTCGCGCCCTCCGATCCTCACGCCGTCGAGAAAGCCGAGGATCGGCTCCGGCCACCATCCTCGGCCCGGCTTCTCCTTCTTCGGGCCGATGCCGTACGGCACATCGTGCTTCACCTTGACATAACCCGTGACGTGGCAGTCCACGTTCGCCGCTGCGAACGTCGCGCCGCCACCGCGCAGATCGGAAACGGAAACGCGAACGCCTTCGAGATCGGCGTCGCCCGGCACGACCACAAGCTGGACGCTTTCGTACTCGTTGCGCGCCAACCGCACGGAGAACTCCTTGGCCGGTGCCATCGCAGAAAGATCCGGCTTGCGAGGACGCAAAATGTCCATGCTCGTCGCCTTGCCAAGCAGCATGCTGCGCACGTCCTGCCCGGCGTTGCGGCACTGCTCGCGAAACGACCAGTAGGCGTCTGCGAGGGAAGCCCTCTCGTCAGCGTCGCTTGCCGCCTCCTCGGCGTGCGCCACTTTCGCAAGCAGACCGGGGAAGATGTCCTTCTCCATGCCATCACCGCTGAAGTACGCTGGCTTCTCGCCTTTCTTGAGAAGCTGTATGCGGTCGATGTAGAGCCTCGCGCCGCGCGGACGGATGTAGAAGATGTGCATGTGCGTCACGTTCGTGACGGCGACCGTCTCCGGCCATGGGTCGAGCGGTATGACCCAACGGTCGTATGTGTGGTTCGGCAAATAATTGTAAATGCCCTTCACGCCCTTGCTTCTCTCACAGCCGGGACCATATGCGTAGAGCATGATCGGCGTTCCGCCGTCGCCGTCGTTGTAGATGTCGAGGACAAGCCGGTCGTAGCCGCGCCAGTCGCGGTGTGGAATGGACATCGTGAAGCTTGGCCACTGCGGCATCCCATCGCACCAGTCGGCGGCGTGGAAGGCAAGCGCGTTCTTTCCCGACGTCGAGAACCGGTTCGTCACGCAAACCGTCATGTTGGTGCGGAAGACCGCGGGAACCGCCTTGATCTCGGCGGGCGTCTCGAAGTCGAAAAGCGTCAACGCGGCGACTATCGCTACTTGAAGCATTTCATTTCCTCCATGAGGGCTGTAGGACGATCCGTGTAAACGTAGTCCACTCCGCGACCGAACGCGGCCCAGGCGGACGCCGCGTCGTTGACCGTCCACACCGCGACCTTTATTCCTCTCGCATGACACGCGGCGACGCGCTTCGCCGTGATCATCTCCTCGTCCCAGCGCGGCGCCCAAAGGGGCGTGACTTTTGGATCGACGCACCGTATCACGGCATCCAGATCGAGCGGTTCATCGGTGACCAGCCAACCCTTGCGCGGCAATGCGCACACAGCGCCGCGCCAGCCCGGCATGTTTTTCTTGATCCATCCGCTGCCGCCTTGAATGTACGTGTTGGCAGGCGTCACGTTCGGGTGACGCGCTATTGCGGCCTTGACCTTCGGCATGATCAGGTCCCAACGCGAATCGCAGACGTGCAGCACGCCGATGCGGCCGTTCCCCACGAACTCCAGTACGTCGTCTATGGTCGGCATGCGCGTCCCCCGCCATAGCGGCGACTTCCATATTCCCGCATCGCTCTTCTCGAGGGCGCCGTGCCATGTGATGTTCGTCGCCCATCCGCGTGCGGCATGGCCAACCCTTGCCCCGAGCCAGGCGTCATGTGTGACGAAGACCTCTCCGTCGTTGGAAAGCCACAAGTCGAACTCGAAGTTGAATCCGCCCGAAACGGCCGCCGCGAACGCCGGCAAAGTGTTCTCGGGGCACAGATCGCTCTCTCCGCGATGCGCCACGAGTTGCGACGGCTTCACTTCGCCTAGACGCGCCTTTGCGCGCCTTGCCTCGTCGCGGACGGCGCTCGTCGCCTGGGGAAGCTCCCACTTGCTCGGCTGGAAACGCGACTCGTCCGCCATCTCGAACACCAGCTCCCCGCCCTTCATGATGTCGGCATGGCGCACGGCGAGCCCTTCGAGCGGACTTCCGTTCAACGTGATGCGGCGCACGTACTTGTTCTCCTTCGAAAGGTTCTTCGCCACAACGCGGAAGGTCCTGCCACCAGGAAGGCGCAACGTGGTATCGGCAGCCTGCGGCGCGCCGACGACGTAGTTGCCGCCGCACGGATTGAACGGATAGAACCCGAGGCACGCGAACACGTACCAGGCGCTCATCTGCCCGCAGTCGTCGTTGCCGCACAATCCGTCGGGCTTCGGCAGATAGAACCTGTCGCAGACTTCACGCACCACCTCTGCGGTACGGTCCGGGCGATCCGCGAACTGGTAGAAGTAGGCGATGTGGTGGCTCGGCTCGTTGCCGTGCACGTACTGCCCGATGAGGCCGGTCGTGTCGTCGGCCGTCGCGGCGCCGGAAAGTATCTCGCGCTGGCGGAAGATGGAATCGAGCTTCGAGACGAACGCGCGCTTGCCGCCAAGCGCATTGATCAGCCCTTTTGGATCCTGGAACACATGCCACGTCCATTGCCAGGCGTTGCCCTCGGTGCAGTCATACGTCTCCCACGTCGCGCCGCCACCGAATCGGAACGGATCGAACGGTTCACGCCAACGTCCTTGGGAATCCTTGCCGCGCACGAGGCCGAGCGAACGGTCGACCACGTTCGTCCAACTGTTCGCGCGACGGGAAAAGAACCGTTCCGCGGGCCAGTCGCGACGAGAGCGGGCGAACGCCGCCGCGCACCAGTCGTCGTAGGCGCACTCGAGCGTGCGCGAGACGCTCTCGCCCTTGATGATATCATATGGATAGTAGCCGAGGCGGTTCAGAATATCCCAATCCTCCTTGATCTTGGGTTCGCCCTGCGGCGTCTTGTGAGCGACAGTGAGCGAATTCGTCACCGCCTCGTAGGCGAGGTTTGCGTCAAAGCCGCGGAAGCCCTTCAGGTAGGCGTCGACGACGACCGGCACGGCGTGGTTGCCGATCATGCAGTACGACTCGCAGCCGAAGTACGGTATGACTGGCAGGAAGCCGACTGCGCGGTACTGCTCGAGCATCGACTCTATGACCGGTTCGACGATCTCCGGCACGAGGATCGTGTAGAGCGGATGCGCAGCGCGGAACGTGTCCCAGAGCGAAAGCCCGGTGAAGTAGCGCCCGCCCTTCCCGACGTGGACCTTGCCGTCCGCGCCGCGGTAGCGTCCGTCGGCGTCGGCGATGTCGTTGGGCTGGAGGAAGAGATGGTAGAGCGAGGTGTAGAACGTGACGAGCTGGTCGCGCCCTGCGCCGCGCATCGTGGCGCGGGAGAGGAGCGCGTTCCATTCGCGGCGCGCGGCGGCGCGGGCAGCGTCGAAGTCGAGGCCGTCCTCGGCGGCGAAGTTGCGCGCGGCGCCGCCGTCGTCCGTCGTGGAGATCGCGATGCGCGCGCCGAGCGGCTCTCCGGCGGCAAGGTCGAAGGAATACACTGCGCGCGGCGCCTTCTCCTTCGGCCCGAGGGGCAGTTCGCGGCGGGCGGCCCACGGACGGTCGAAGCGCAGCTTGAAATGCACTTCCCGCTCGAGCCACGCCTTGTGGCGGTAGCCGCCGACAACGGTACGCCTGTCGTCGAGCGCCATGCCTTTGTAAGAGAGTATATGGCCGGGAATCTCGCCGGCGTGGGCGCTGGCCCACTGCGGGTCGACGAGCACCTCAAGCCGACCGCCCTTCGCGAGCGTCCAGCGGTGGAACGCCATGCGGCGTCCGCAAGTAACCTCGGTCCGGACGCCGAAGTTCGTGAGCGTGACGGCATAGTAGCCCGGTTCGGCCTTCTCGGACGCGAAATCCTTGTAACCGCGGAACTTCGCAGGCGGAAGCGTCATCTCGCCGGTGAACGGGAGAAGGCGCACGTCGGCGAGCTCGGGGCATCCGGTGCCGCTCAGATGCGTCTGGGAGAAGCCGTATATCCATGTGTCGTTCCACTTGTAGCCCGCGCAGTACTTCCAGCTGCCCGTGCCTGAGTCCGGCCCAGGCTGGACGAGTCCGAACGGGAGAGATGCGCCTGGGTGCGTGTTGCCGGTCCAGGCGGTTCCGATGAACGGATCGACCCACTGCGCCGGGTCCGCGGCATCAAGCGAATCTGCAGGCGCGGCAACCGACACGAAAACAACTGCCGCAAAAATCACTTCGGCGGTTTTTATTGTCTTGTGCGGTTTCACTCGCGGCTTCACGCCTGTTCCCTTTTTCAGTTTGCAGTCTGCGATTTTTCGTTGTGAGTATATTTTACCACAACGGCAGAGGTCGGCGAAACCTGTAAATACAAGTTTTCAGCCGCCGCCATCGACGCGAAAAACGCGGTGGCTTGGATGAGACTATCGCACCACCAGTTCAGCATCGAGGAGAATCGTGCGTGGAGGGAGAGACGGCGTCTTTATGCGCGAGGCAAGGGTCTGGAGAGCGGTGTCCGCAATCGCGTCCAGCGGCTGGCGTGCTGACGTCATGCCGAGCCTTGCCGCGACCTCGACATCATCGAATCCGACGAGACGAATCCTCTCCGCCCCATTGCCGATTTTCGCAAGCGTTTCCCGCAGTGCCGCGGCGGCAACGTCGTTTCCCGCGACGAAGGCGTCTGGAAGCCCGTTCGCAAGGAACTTCGACACGGCACGGCGATTGCCGGGCTCGGCAAAGAGGACGTTGCGTTTCAGCGACCAATCCCCTCCGCGCTCGATGACTGCGGAAGCGACGCCGCGCATGCGGTTCGTCACGGTGGGCGCGGCGTTCGGGCGGTGGAGAAACGCGATGCGCCTCGCTCCGGTGCCGAGCAGATGCCGACCGACGGCCAGCCCGGCCGCCATGTTGTCGATGCCAACGACGTCATAGCGCGACCGATTCGGCGGCGGTGCGATGTCATAGTCGAGAAGGACAACCACGATTCCCGCGTCGTCGAAGTACCGCACAGCCTCCTCGCTCGCGCTCGGAGCGTCCTTCAAAAACTCAAGAGGCTGAAAGAACACGCCGGCTACATGCTCCTTCGAAAACTGGTACGCAAGCCGCCTCACCTCGCGCGCCATGACTTTTGGATCGGAGCTCCATATCTCGCCGCTGACGAGGTCCCATCCCGCACGTTCGGCAAGCTTTTTAAGACGCACCTTGAGAGGACCGAATATCTCGGCGTAACCCTCTCCCGGGACGACAAGGCCAAGCGCACCGGTCGCGTTCAGCGCATAGCGCGTAATCGTCGACGGTGCGCCCTTGCGCGTGACGATAAGGCCCTCCCGCTTCAGGTCGAGTGTGACGCGGCTGATTGTCGGACGCGACACACCGAAGCGACGCGCAAGCGCCATCTCGCTGGGAAGCCGTTTCTCGGCATCGTACTTCCCGGCGAGTATCTCGCGCCTCAGCGCATCGAATACTTCTTTGTGCCCTTTCATCGGCACCTATTATACCAAAAAGCCTCAGACGGTTCCTGCGGCGGCTGACGCAAGGAAATCGGGAATGTACATGTGGCGAATCGTCCCGTCGCTCATGTCGAGCCTGTCCATCGTCAGGAGAATCTTGCCGTCCGCCGACCGCACGTCCTCAAGAACGGAATATTCCCGTTGGCGCGTCTCTTCGCTTCCGAGCACGAACGCCACCTGGACATAGAGCCTTTCCGCGCCCCTGTCGCACACGAAATCGACTTCACGTTCCTTAAGGCGCCCTATGCTGACTTCGTACCCACGGCGCAGGAACTCGAAATAGACGATGTTCTCGAGCAACTGGTCGACATCGCGCCTTAGGCTGCCCCTCACGACCGTGTTCCTGATTCCCGTATCGGTGACATAGAACTTCTCGTCCACAGCCAGTATCCTCTTTCCGACAAGATCCTGCCTCGACACCCGCGCAATCAGAAACGCCTCCTCGCAGGCGGAAAGATAGTTGAGGACGGTTTCGACCGATGTGTCCCTACGCTCTTTTTTCAGGAAGTCGACAATGCGCCGCGCCGAAAAAGTGTGGCCGCACTCAGCCATGACAAAGCGGACAATGCGGTCAAGCAGGTCGACATCGCGAATCTGCTTTCTTCTGACAACATCCTTGAGAAGAATCGCGCCATACAGGTCTTGAAGGTAGGCACGACACGCATCTTGATCGTACTTCAGCTTGGCAAGGAACGGAATTCCCCCCGTCATCAGGTACCTGTTGAACAACTGCGTCTTGTCTTCTTCGGGAAATACAGGCCGCGCCGCCTCAATGAACTCGGCGAACGAAAACGGAGTCATGCAGATTTCCACATATCGTCCGGTAAGGTATGTGGCAAGCTCTCCGGAAAGAAGCTTTGAGTTCGAACCCGTAATGTAGATGTCGGCGTTCTTGCGCATCCGAAGGGAATTGACTGCAGTTTCCCATTCCTCGACATCGTGTATTTCATCAAGGAAAAGGTACACCATTTCATCCCCTGCTTCGTTTAGGAGATTATTCAAGTGACGGTAAAGCACCCCCTTTTCGAGGAAATGCTTGTTCTCGTCATCATCGAGATTTACTGCAAATATGCGTGCCTGCGGATTGGAACTCTTCAGCTCTTCCTGAATCTGCTCTAACAGAACAGACTTTCCACTACGCCGCATGCCAGTTATGACCTTGACAACATCCGTGCCGACAAATGGACGGATTTTCCTCAGATACAATTCTCTTTTTACCATATACAAACCTCCTGCTTGGCGTGATTATATCATAAACCATAACTGACATGCAATAGTATCTGGCCATTTGCGTAAGTTATAACCGACACAATCCGAAGAACCGTCAAGCGCGTCAGCCATAACCGACACTTTCCAAAATTTTCAAATGCGCTAAGCCTCAATTCGTCAGTTGACTTCTCATGCAGAGACGCACTTCTAGGCGATTGCGTTCACAAGCCACGGCTGGCATTGGGCGGATAGGATGCGCGGAATCATCTCCAGCTGCGGATATAGGCGCAGATCAGATTGTTGTCGACGGCCTGGATCATCGGCCAGGAGTTGTATTCCTCGCACGGGGTCACGGCAACCGGCTTCGCCTCGCCGCAAAACGACGCGGCAAGCGACAGAACTATGGCGAATTCGCGTGACATTTCCTGTTTACGGCAGGCAGACGAGGCGGTAGCCGTAAGGGCCACGCCCATCTTGTGTGTAATCAGCGCAAGCGGGATAACACTTACTTGAACCGATTGGGGCGCGGTAATAAGAACATGTGTTCCATTTGTCATCGTTGACGCCGCCGCCTCGTGCTACACGGCGCGTGGAATTTGGATCTCCTCCCCATAAACTTGCCTGAGAATAACTGCTATAGCTACCGCATGACAATCCATCTGAATTATCCAATATGTCCTTGTCTGGACCAGTTGGCGCGACAATCGGTTCGGCATTGGAATCGTTAATGACAACATCTCCGGCATAAGCCGATCCTTCGTTGTAAAGATCAAGGCACATTTCCCTGACATTGCCAAGCATATCATACAATCCAAATGCATTGGGACGGAGAAGCCCTACTTCATGCGGCAGATACCACTTGACCCCCCAAAGCGTAAACAAAGTGGAGTTGTCGGCAATCCACGCCATGTTGGTCGGATTCTGCGAAGACCATGACCCGTCGTAGCGATCCGCCGCCGTCCCTGCGCGGCAGGCAAACTCCCATTCCGCATCAGTCGGCAGGTCAAGCGAGGAAAGTCCGAGCGATGTACGCATCTTGTAGAGTATGCATGATGTGTCGGCAATCGTATGGTCTTGGTTCACGCCCCAGAGCGAACCCGAATAGCCCCTGAACGCATAGTAGGGTGTCTGGGGCATCGGATTCGCAAGGTTGTTCGTGTAGCCCGCAAATCCCGGCTGATCCTTGAAATAGGATGAGCAGTAGTAACTCGCCAGATCGGAAGGCGCCGCGCCGATGGCGTTCTTGCATTGTCCAAGCGTCATCTCGTAGACGGCCATATAGAAGTCGTTTGTCAGCTTTACGCGGTGGTAGAGACAATACTGGTAAGGGTTGCTTGGGGAAAGGTACCCCATCGGGAAAATGGCATCTTTTGCTGGTATGCGACGCATGACAAGATAGTCAGTCTTGTATTTTTTGTTCGTGACGCCACCGTCTGGCAGCTGTTCCGGCGCAATGTAGTAGGTGCGCGCACCCTTCTTCACGACGAGATCGACAACCATGTAGTCCGGCGGTGAATTAGTCGCCCATGCGACAACCTCAAACGACGCGGACGAGAGCTTATGACCCGGCCATGACTTGTCGGCCTGCCAATATAGCGTACCGCTTCCGGCATCAACAACGCGGTGAACGTCACCATATGCATGTGTAAGGTTCGCGCCACCGATGGAAACACCGTTGGTCTTCACGTCAAACGTGATGACAGCCGGTTCGGCGAGCGTGTACGTCGCCTTCACAAGATGCGTTGCGGAATCCTGCGTCACGGTGCAGGACGTGATCTGCGGATCGGCAACCGCTATCGCCTCCGTAATCGCGGCGAAAAAGACCAAAACAGATTTGATGCTCATTGCAAAATCTCCTTTCAAATTGCGCTCTTTAGAACGTGCAGACAAGGCGATAGCCCAGCCTGTCATACCATATGTTCATCGAATAGTCAAAAGCATAGTTCTTCCTGAATGCAGAGCGGAAATGTTGCGTGTTTCCTCCGCAGTTGACGTGGTAGCCGCGCACGACACGCTCCGTGCCAGTGTCTGAGCTGTTCGGGCCGACAGGGGCGATCAGCGTAGAACCGGCAGAGGCACTTACCCAAGTATATCTGTCAAGGCACCACTCGGCAACATTTCCGTACATGTCATATAGACCATAGCTATTGGGCTTGAGCAGTCCAACCGGATGCGGGACATCGGCCCAGGAACTGCCGTACCAGGCAAGCGATGCCACTCCGTCGTTTCCTTTGATATACTCCGTACCGTCATACCGTGCAGACAGCGTTCCAGCGCGACAGGCAAACTCCCACTCAGACTCCGTCGGCAAATCAAGAGTCGCAAGACCTAATGCAGAACGGATCAGTGCCAGCGGTGCCGCGACATCCAAATCATGTCCATCGCCGGGCCACTGCCTCCCCGTACCGCGTAAACTGCTGCATGGGTAGCAGTCTATCGGAAGGTTCGGTGCTTCCGTGCTTACGCATATTGATGTACTTTCATATGCTGCTCTGTCGCTTTCGAATTCATCGAAGTTCCGAGTGATATTCCGAAACTGACCTGCCGTAAACTCGAATACGGACATATAGAAATCATTCGTGAGAGTCACGTAGTGAAGTGACTCGGAAGCGGAATAGTCACCACTTCCCGCCTCCGACTTCGGCGAGCCCATGCGGAAGGTCTTGCCGGCGGCGGGGATGCGGCGCATCACGAGGTAGTCGGTCTTGTACATGTCGTTCGTGACTCCGCCGACGCCCGGCATCCACTTCGGAGAGGTGTAGAACGTGCGCGCGCCCCTGTCCTCGCCGATGAGCTTGATGACCATGTAGTCCGGCGGCGAGTTTGTCGCCCACGCCGTCACCGTGACGGACACCACGTCCTTGCCGAAGCGATGGTCGGGCCATGACTCGTAGGCCGGCCAGCTGATCGTGCGCGTCTCGCCTTCACCGGTCGCGGCGACGACACGGTGCAGGTCGCCGCAGGCCGTCTTCAAGTGCTCCGCCCCGATCGACACGCCGTTAGTCTTCACGTCGAACGTTACGATCGCCGGCTCGTCGAGCGTGTACCGGATGGTCAGGACCCGTTCGTAGTCCTGCACCGCCGAGACGAGCGCGATCTGCGGGTCGTTTGGATCGGCAAGTGCCGCCAGCGCCGTGCAGGCGGCGGAAAGGAGCATGATTTGTCTTTTCATGGCGTTTCCCCCTTGTCAGCGAATTACGATTACCGCACCTGCAGGCTTGCGGGAGCTGAAGCGCGCCAGAGCCCAGCTGTCTTCCGTGCGCGTGCGAGACGAGAAGTCAGCGATTGCCGCAGGCGAGCTCGCATGTCCGTCGTTCCTCGACAACACGAAGTTCTCGAATCCGTTTACATTCTCGGCAACGAGTGGCGCGGATATCAGAAGCGTTGCCGACACCGCGATTTTTAGCTTCGTTCTCATCTGTTCGTGCTTCCTTCCTTTTTCAGTTTACACTTTCTCCTTAGGCCAGCCGCGCGCGTGGGCACCGCCTGGCTTGCCGCGGCGCGGCGCGGACACGAGCGGTCGCCCACATGCGCCGAAGCAGTTGCGCGGATAGACCTCGATGCGGTACTCGGCATCCTGCGGGAGGTCGAGGACATTCAGCCAGAATGTCATGCGCTCCGGTTCGTCCTCCTTCATCTTGTGGAAGGCGGGCGAGAGGAAGCGCTTGCGCGTCGCCACGGAACCGTCCGCCAGCACGGCGCGGAGCTCGTAGTCGAACGCACGCGCCTCCGGAACGGCGTTCGCGCAGGGGAAGCCGGCTACCATGACAATCTGCCAATTGCCGCCACGAGTCTCGGTGTTGCGGGTGAAGAGCGACAGCCGCGCCCTTGACGGAAACTGTGGCACGGGCGTGCGCGCCGAATGCGCCGAGAAGGCGTAGGGTCTGGCGGAATCTGCAAGCGGCAGGGGCACGTTCCACGTCGGGGCCGTCATGGCGAACTTCTTGAAGTCGTACCGCTCCATTTCCATCCGGTCTCGATAGAGCGTAACCACCAGCCCCTGCGGTTCCTCCAGTCTCATGCGCGCCGGAATCTGCGGCATGGAGCGAGTCGTCTTGCCGTTCCTGACGTCCGCGCCGTTCTCGTAGCCGTCCATCAGCCCGGTGCAGGAGAGCGACGGAACCGAGACGGCGGTGAACGCCCCCTGCCAGATCGAACGCTCGTCGTTCAGCGTCCAGTGCGTGTGCCCGGAAAACGCCACTGCGTTGGGGTAGTTCGACAGCGTGTCCGTAACCTGCCTGGAGAGTTGCGTCTCCCAACTGCCGGAGGTCGTGCCGGCTGGCGGCTGGTGCAAATAGAAGAAGAACGGCTTTGCCGGGTCGATCTCGCCACCATGCACCTTGAACCATTCCGCCGTCTTGTCGTAGCCCGGAGTCTTGTCGTAGCCGTGCCATTCGGCGCTTATCACGTCAAAGCCGTTGACCGACCGCTTCCTTATTGGAGCGAACTCCTCCTGAAAGACCTCTTCCCAGCACTTTTTCATGCCGAGCTTGACGAGCGCCTCGTCCTCGTCGTAGCCGAGCGCGTGCATCTCGGCGGTCATGTCGCCGTACCACCATCCCTCGTAGTCGTGGTTGCCGGTGCAGAACAGCTTCTGAACCGGTTTCCCCCCGGCGCCTTTGCCGCGCGGAAACACCTTCTCCCACGTCTCGGCGATGTACTTCAACCCGCTCAAGAGCCCCCAGTCCGCGAGGTCGCCGCAGATCATGACGGCATCAACCTTGCGGTCCCGGAAGAACAAGAGCGTCCGCTCCAGCGGGACCGCCGACGCGAGTGTTCCGATGTGCGTGTCGGAGATGACGCCAAGCGTCAGTTCGGGCTTCTCCACCTTCTTCGAGAAGATTCCTGGCGCGCCGAGAACGGCGCACGCCCCTGCGCCCTTCAAGAAACCTCTTCTGCCGATTGCCGTCATTTCCCATTTCCTCCGCACACAAGTCGGTATCCGACGCACATCCACGGGCCAGATTCCGTGTATGCCTGGCGAAACGCCGAACGAGCCTGGTCGCCTTTCGCCGACCACCACGACCCGGTGCCGCGTATGACGCGCTCCGAACCATGGTTGGGACCGACGGGCGCGATGACAGTGGAGCCGACCGCCACATAAGAATGCACGTCTTCGGAATAGTAGTCGAGGCAGTACTCGTCCACATTGCCGTACATGTCGTAGAGTCCGTATGCATTCGGCTTCAGCAGCCCAACGGCATGGGGCTTCGTCCTCCCCTCTCCAAGCCAGGCGATGTCTGCCGCCGACGCCGAGAAGTCCATGCCGTCGTACCTCGCTGTCAGCGTTCCTGCGCGGCAGGCGAACTCCCATTCAGCCTCGGTAGGGAGGTCGAGAGTGGGAATGCCAAGCGTCGTCCGGAACACCCCCAACGCGGATTCCGGATCGACCTCGTGTCCATCGCGAGGCCATCGCCGCTTCGCACCCCTGAACGTGTTCATGACCATCCAGTCGAGCGGGCGGACGGCTTCGAATCCGTACTTGGTGTTGGCCGGGTTCAGTTCGCCCACGACGTTCACGAACTGCCCTTGCGTCAGTTCGAAGACGGACATGTAGAAGTCGTTGGTCAGCGTCACGTAGTGAAGAGTCTCGTTGGCCTTCCTGCCCGGCTCCTCCGCAGGCGAACCCATGCGAAACGTCTTGCCGGCGGCAGGGATGCGACGCATCACGAGATAGTCGGTCTTGTACTTGTCGTTGTGAAGCCCGCCATCGGGCAATTGCTCGGCGGCGGCGTACCAAGTGCGCTCGCCCTTGTTCACCTTGAGATCGACTACCATGTAGTCCGGCGGCGAGTCCGGCGACCACGCCGACACTTCGACGGACACCGTGTCGTCTGTGAACCTATGGCCCGGCCAGCTTCTGGCGGCCGGCCAGTGGAGCCTGTGCGCACCGCCGCCAACGAGCCGGTTAACGTCGCCGTAGGCGCAGGTGACATTCGCCGCGCCAATCGAGACGCCGTTCGTCGTGACGTCGATCGTGACGATCGCCGGCGAGTCCAGCACATAGTCTACCGCCACGCAATGCGTCGTGGCGTCCTGCTCGATTTTGGACAGCGTCAGCTGCGGAATAGCGGCTTCCGTCCTCAGAACTGCCGCCATCAGCGTCGCAATCAGCAGAATTCTTCGCCTTCTCATCGCGATATTATCACCCTTGTGCTGCCGGAGGTCGAGTCGAACGAATGAATCGGCATAACCCGCACATCTCTCCCTGTCGACTTGAACGCCGGAACCGCCGCAGACTTGACCGTGCGCCTCGGCTCTTGCGTCACGAAAGGATTCGTCACCTTGGCAGACTCCGACGAACGATGTGGAATCTGCGGAGCGAAACCCCAAGGCTCCGACACTTCATCACTTTCCTGCAACGGAGCATCGTCCATGAACACCGGTTCATCCACTTCAGCCACCATGGGCGGAGTCAAGACCACAAGCGAGACTGCGGAAACGGCGGCGGCTATGAAAAGACCTGCGACGGTCAAGGTAACAGTAGGCTTCTTCATTGCCTCGCAAAACTTCGCCCCGAGCACCAGCCGGGCATAGTAAAGGCGTGATTTCACTGTTCCCCTCGCGATGGAGAGCATCTTCGCCACCTTTCGCACGGGCTGATCCATGAAATAGTGAAGCACTACCACCTCACGCAGCTTTTGCGGCAAATTATCCACCGCCTCGCGTAGCATGTTGCCGTCTATGGCAATGTCCATGCCATCTGCATCCGTCCCACCTATGAGACCAGCCAACTCACCAGGACCTCCAGATGGAATGGTGTTTCTCGCCACTGTGGCGCGAACAGACATTCTATGATAGTTGCGCAGAATCGTACACATCCAACTAAAGAATGCATCCTGCTCCTGGTAGTCGTCTATTTTTGCGATAACCTGCTCAAATGTGCGAAAAACAAGGTCTTCCGCCTCATGTTCGTCTCCACAAATGCCATACGCCACTTTATGGAGACGGCTCTTGTACTCAGCAACAAGTCGATCCGCACCGACAGTGCGGTCTTTTCGGATCTCTTCAATTATGCTGCCAGAACACATCTCATAACAAGAAATGCGCTCAACTGGCAACTGGTTCAAAGTTGTGGAATATCCTTGCCGGGCAAACTTTATTTCTGGACAACGCTGACGTCACGGTTCGACTGCCTCGATGAAGGCGCAGAGAGATGATTCCCCTCGATCATGTCGCCTACCGCTGCATGGGCGCGCTCAAGCTCCGCCGGGTCGCGCGTGAAGTCGGTGAGCGAGCGGATGAGCGTGCGCGACACCGCGTCGACCGCCGCCCTGCCGCACTTGCGTTCGGCGAGCTGCAGCCATTCGTAGTCCTGCACGCCGTCGCGGACCGTCGCGAGGCGTATGGACGGGAACACGCGGTCCTTCCCCGGGTAGAGGAGTATGCCGTCGCCCCCCGTGTAGAGCCAGCCGGGCACGAAGGTGTCGGCGTCGTCGAAGGGCTCTTGCTCCTTGCCGTTCCAGTAGTTGACATGCCAGAACAGGAAGCCGTCGGCGCGGAAGAAATGCGTCTGGAAGCCGAGGACGAGCCGCCCCTCGACTGGCGGATGGTCGTAGCCGGCGAAATTCGCGTATGGCCAGATCGGGCTGCCTGCCGTGTACCAGTAGACGAGCCTGCCCTGCGTGCGCAGGTAGTCCGAGATGTCGTTGTGCCATCTCGTGGTCAGCGGGCAGTATATGTCGGTCACGATCAAGTCGTCCAGCTTCGCGCCCCCAGTGAGGAACTTGCTCCAGCGGGACTCGATGTCGTTGTAAAGGAGCGCAGTGGTCAGCAGCGGGAGGGAGGGGAAGTCCGCCTTGAGCCGGGCGCACAGCTTGTGGAGGCCGGCGTAGTATTCCTTGCCGCGCTCGTCGTTTCGTGCCGGCGCGTCTTGTCGCGTCCGGTGAAGTCGGAGTAGAATATCTCGTCTGTGTCGGCATACGGCCTGTTGGACCTTCGGGTTTCGTACAGCCTTTCGCCGCGCCCCTCGCGCCGTTCCATGAAGAGATCGCGGAATTCCGCGCGGCCGCCGGCCTTTCCATTGCGGCAGAGCGCGTACACCTCGATCCGCTTGACGGGCTTGTTCGGCGCGATGGCGCCGCAGACCTTCTGTCAACCGTGGGTCCCCTGCTCGAACTCCGCCCGTTCGCCCCAGGTGGTGGAGCCGTCGGCGTAGTAGATGTCGAGATACACGCAGTAGTCCGTTGCGTGCACGTTCTCGGCGCGGCTCTCGCCGCCGTAGACGATCGGCGTCGTGTCGGGTTCGTCGTACGTGATCTTTTTCCAAAGCCCATGCTTAACCGGCTCGGCCACTACACCGAGCGCGGCAACCGCGAAGAATGTTGCGAGTATGCTTTTCATGGCGTCTTTCTGCCCCATCGTTTTATTATCGAATAGTATAGCAAATTCCGGCGGCTTTCGGAAGAATGTCGCGCATGCGAGGGAATGGGTTATGCCGGGAGGGCGTTCTTTCCAGGCACCGTCACCTGCGGAAGTCCAGCAGGTGCCCGATGAGCGAGCGTATGCCCCGGTAGTAGAAGCCGAAGTCGAACAACGTGCGGGTCGAGGTAATGCGGTGCCAGAGCGCCGCAGGCTGCAGGAAGCCCCGGTAGACCTCCTGTATGGCGCACTTTATCTCCGCCTCGGTCGCCAGGGGCGTCTTGGTGATCGCACGGCGCATGTCGTACTCGTCCCAGTCCTTTGTCACCAGCCCGTCGGAGGCCTCGAGCTCGCGGAAAAGCGGCGTTCCCGGGTACGGAATCGTCAGCGTGCACTGGAGCGTCGACGCCCAGCCCTTGGCCAGCAGCCTGCGCGCAAGCGCCACGGTGTTTGCGATTTCCTTCGGGCCTTCCCACGCATGGCCGAACATGAAGGTGAGATGCACGTCCAGCCCCGCCTTGTGCGCCCACTCGCAGCCCTGGACGACGTCCTCGACCCTGAGAGCCTTGCAGAAGCGGTCGAGCGTGGCCTGGTTCGCCGACTCGACTCCGAAGAGGACGAACTGGAAGCCGGCCTGCCGCATCAGGCGGTAGTCCTCGAACTTGAGCCTCCCGAATCGCATGTTGCAGTCGATGCGGACCTTCTTCGGCAGGCCCCTTTTTATCATCTCCTCGCAGAACGTGGACAGCCACTGCCCCACTGGAAACGTTCCGGAGTCGTCCATCACCTCGCGCACACCGTACTTTTCCACGAGCATCTCAATCTCGTTGACGACGTCGACGGGATCGCGCGTGCGGTACTTCGGGTAGAGGGTCGTCCAGCTGCAGAAAGTGCACTTGCCGTGCCAGCAGTCGCGGCCGGACATCACGTAGGTGCCGGGCGTTCGGCGGAAGTTCCCGTTGCGCTTCGCGTACAGCTCCCAGTGGACGAGGTCGCGGTCGATCCAGGGGGCGTCCTTGATGCTCTCGCGCAGCGCGAACGGATACAGGCCGGAATGCTGGTCGCCGGAGAGGAAGTCGCGCAGACCGTAGTCCCAGTCGCCGCCCGGTATGACGGCCCATACGCCCGGCCTGCCGACGGTCTCCTGCGGCAAGGCAGTGACATGGTCGCCGACCATTATCACGCGGTAGTCGTGCTCGGCCGCCCACTTCCAGTGGCGCTTCACGACGGGCGTCTTGGTCTCGATTACGACGTAGTCCGGGCGGAACTCCGCAAGTTGCCGTTCAAACGACTCGACCGTGAGCTCCGCCGCGATGCCGTCCATGAACAGCACCTCGTGGCCGGCCTCCTTCAGCATCGTCGCCGCGGTCGCGGGCACGACGGGGAAGATGTACGTCGGGCGCGAGAACCACTGGAACTGGCGGTTCTGGGTGAGCAGGGCGACGCCCTTCTCACTCACCAGGGGCGGATAGGCTATCGCGACCCTTGCCACGGCTCAGGCCAGTTCTGGCGTCACCACTTGTAGCCGAGGCCGACGATGTAGCGGAGGTCGCTCTTCTTGCGGTCGGCGCTGGGCTGCGAGTCGTAGTCCCACTCGATCTTGGCGAGCAGGTCGAAGTCCATGATAATCTTCGTGCTCAGGCCCACGTCGGTCTTGACGAAGAGCTTCTCCCATTCGTCCACCTCGGGCAGGACCTCGAAGTTGTGGAAGAGCTCGACGTTGTCGTAGAACTTCGGGATGTAGCCGAAGTGGTGGGCGTAGCGCAGCGCGACGAAGCCGCCGTCCTTGCCGGAGCCGTCCCCGTAGCGCTCCTTGATCCAGTTCACGCCGAACTCCTGGTTGAAGTTCCACTTGCCCGTGGACTCGAACACCCTGTTCTCGAGCCACTGGTAGCCGAGGCCGACGCCGAGGCGGTAGCGCCACATGAGGTCCTGTATCTCGTCGCGGTCGAAGCGGCCGTTCTCGTAGTGGTAGATCTTCTCCCACCAGAAGTGGTCGTGCTTGAGCTCGGCCTCCCAGCGGTCGGACGTCTTCTCGGCGCTGGAGCCCGACTTGCCGGAGTCGGCGTAGTTGTAGCCGAAGTCGGCCGTCAGGCGGTCCTTCTCCCAGCGCCGCGTGGCATTCGCTATCACGGCCGCCGAGTTCTCGTAGGTGTTTCCGCGCGCGGCGTTGTAGGCGACGTTTATGCTGCCGTGCCAGGACTCTGGCACGGGGTCGACGGCCTTGACCTTGGTCATGTCGAGCTTGGCGTCGCCCGACCACAGGGCGCCGTCGCGCACGACGAGGATGCGCTCCGCCTTCGTGCCGTCGAGATACTGCACGACGTGGTTCTTGGCCTTGTCGATGGACTGGATCTTCTCGAGCTTGATCTCCATGTCGCCCAAGTCGTCGGACTTGAACTTGAGGGCGTCGCCGCTGATCGCCCCCGTCTCGCCCGTCAGGAACGAGCCGGACTTAAGTACGACCTTGTCCGCAAACGCGGCGCCAGCGACGCAGGCGGCCGCCACGGCTATTGAGAGTTTCGTCATTTTTCTGTTTCCTTTCTGAATGGCATGTAATCGCTGAAGTTGAAGCTGCGCTGCGGCTGGATCTGCAGAGGATCCTCAGCCTGGTCCTCGAGGCGCCGCAGGTCGAGCGAGTTGAAGCCCTCCATGTTCTTCTCCTCGCGGTCGCCGGGCTCGAGCTTCTGGCGCTTGATGTACTGGCGGCCGAGGACGGCGTTCTTGGGCAGCCCGACGTCGCGGTCCGTGCTCCGCGGGTTTACGAGGCCGACCGTCACGAACACGATGATCTCCCTCTGCTCCTTCTCGCGCTCCATGGAGCCGAACAGCCTGGGCCCGAGCCACGGAATCTCGCGCAGCAGCGGGATGCCGTTGTCGACCTGGCGCTCCTTGGTGACGGAGAGCCCGCCGATGACGGCCGTGGTGCCGCTCTCGAGGCTGAATTCCGTCACGAGGCGCTGGACCTCGATGACGGGGTAGCGCGACGAGATCGTGCCGGAGTCGTCTTCGGAACTCGTGCCGGTCTCGACCCAGTCGGACTGCGAGGAGATGGTCGGGACGATGGAAACGTTGATGAGCCCGTTGGTGCCGATGCGCGGCGTGACTTCCAGCAGGATGCCCCAGCTGAAGAAGGCCTCCTTGGCGAACATGAACTTGTCCTCGCCGGGGATCGCCTCCATGCTGGATGCTATGTCGAGCGACGTGGAGCCGCTTGCGTCCGTTCGCTTGGCGGCCACCTTGACGTTCGGGTACTTCGTCGTCATGTCGACGACGGCCTTCTTGCCGGACGACACGATGATCTTCGGGTTGGAGAACGTGCGCGCGTCCTCCGTCGAGTCGAGGGCCTTTAGCGTGAGGGCCATCTGCGAGAAGTTCAGCGTGCCGTTGAAGTAGGAGATGGTTCCGTCGTCCGACCCGAACACCCGCTTGCCGGCGTCTTCGCTGTCGGATCCCGTAAGCGTGTACGACGTGGTGCCCTCGGTCTTCGAGGGGATGGTGCGCGTGTAGTTCTGGACGCCCCTTCCGATGTTGTAGCTCTGGATGCCGCCTCCGAACGACGCGCTGCCGGTCATGCCGCCGAGGAGGGTCCAGTCAATGCCGATCTTGTGCGAGGCCCTGTTCCCCAGCTCCACGAAGCGGGCCTCGATGTACACCTGCTGGGCCTCGACGTCCAGCTCCGTCACCGCGTTTGCGCACGCATCGAGAACGATTCGAGGCGCGGTGACCATTATAGAGTTAGACTCCTGGAACGGAACCGCCATCTTCGAGACCTTCCACAGCTGGCCGAACTCGCCGTTCCACATCTCGTTGAGCTTGTCGGCGACCTCCGCGGCGGACGCGTGCTCAAGGCGGAACACCCGCGTGTCGAGCAGGTCGCGCAGCTCCTTGGCGTCCGCCCTCGCCTCCTTGGCCCTGGCCTCGGCCTTCGCCTGCTCGGCCTTCTCGTCCACCAGCCGCTTCGCTGCCTTCTCCACGGCGGCGGCGGCGGCCTTCTCCGCAACCTTCTCCGCCGCCTGCACGGCACGGGTCTCAATCTCCTGCGCGGACGGCGAGCCCGCGCCGACGGCGTCGTCGGCCGCGACCGCAAGCGCCACGGCCGCCGCCACCGACGCGGCCAACAAGAAAGAGTAGTATCTCGACATGCCGTACATTATACCATATCAGCCCTTGAATATGAAGAACTTGCGGACAAAAAAATTGACGAGGAAGGAGACCACTACCTCGACGGCCACCGCTATGGTAGTCATGAGCCCGCACCACCTGATGAGCGCGGAGGAAAGCCCAAGCGCGACGACCGTGGCCAGCGTAGCAACGCCGAAGAACATCGCAAACTCCACCGGCCACCGGAACCGTCCGGGACGGAACACGAAAGCCCTGTTCATTAGCCAGCAGAAGACGTTCGCCACCACGAACCCGATGCCTGTGGCGACCGCAAAGCGCAGAGCACGCGCAGCGTCGCCGACATCGGCTGCGGGAAGCCCCAGAAGCCGCACTGCCACGTCGTCAGGGGCAAGGCACATGAGACACGTGGCGGCCAGCAAGTAGAACACCCCGGTCTGCACAAGCGTGGACGCAACGCCTATGACGCCGTACTTGACGAACTGCCAGAACGGCCCGGACTCGCGGGACAGCACACGCCTGACTGCCTCGACCATTGCGGGTCAGCGCCTCCGCGACGCCGTCAGACGCCGCCGCGGCCGCGCAGCGACCCGTGCGCCAGGAAGCCGTCGTACTTGCGCACGAGCAGATGGGACTCCATGATCCGGAGCGTGTCGAGCGCGACGCCGACTATGATGAGCAGCGACGTGCCGCCGAAGAACGAGGCGATCACCCACGGAATCGACATCCAGCCCATGAGAATCATCGGTATAAGGGCCACGATGAGGAGCCCGGTTCCGCCGATGAGGGTGATCTTCGTCATCATGTCGTCGAGATACTCCGCAGTCGCCCGGCCGGGGCGTATGCCTGGCACGTAGCTGCCGTCCTTCTTCAGGTTCTCGGATATTTCGACCGCGTTGAACTGCGTCGCCACCCAGAAGAACGCGAAGAACATGATCATCAGCGCGTACACCACCATGTGCAGCGGCGTCGGGTTGGAGAGTTCCTGCGCGAAGCGGTTCAGGGCGCCGCTGAAGCCGGCCGACGTCGGGTCGGTGAACTTCATGAGCACCGCGCTCGGGATCTGGATGAGCGGCTGCGCGAAGATGATCGGCATGACGCCGGTGTAGTTCACCCTGAGCGGCATGAACGTCTGCTGCATGCCGTAGGTGCTGCCGCCGCTAACGGACCGGCGCGTGGTGTGGATCGCGACCTTGCGGACGCCCTGCGTGAGAAGCACCGTGCCCATGACGACGAGGAGGAAGAATATCACGATGATCGGCAGCTCGGCGATGGGGGCTGTCGCCTGCACGCCGCCAAGGCCGAAGTAGCGCTCCCACGCCGCGATGAGAGCGTTCGGAAGCCGCGAGGTGATGTTGATCATGATGATGAGGGACGCGCCGTTGCCGACGCCGAAAGTCGTGATCTGGTCGGCTATCCACATCACGAAGAGGGCCGCCGACGTCATGCCTATGACCGTCATCAGGTGGAATCCTATGCCGGGGTTCACCACGATCTCCGCACCCGCGAACGCGGCGCCAAGCGCGCCGGGGTGGCTCAGCATCGTCGCAATGCCCCACGACTGCACGACGCACAGCACGATCGTAAGGTAGCGCGTTATCTGCGCCAGCTGCTGACGCCCGCTCTCGCCCTCCTTCTTCAGCTTCTCCAGGGAGGGGATTACGGACGAGAGGAGCTGGATCACGATCTGCGCCGAGATGTAGGGCCAGATCGAGAGGAAGCCGATCGCGCACTGCCCGAGGGCGCCGCCGGTGAACACGTCGAACCAGTCCAGCAGACCGCCGCCGCCAGATGTCTGCCTTGCCGTCTCCAGTACGCTCTGCAGAGCACGCCAGTCAACGCCGGGCGTGGGAATCTGCGAAACAAGACGGGTGACGAACACCAACCCAAGGGTAATCAGTATTTTCTTGCGCAGCTCCGGTATCCGGAATGCGTTTGAAAAGCCCTTCATAATCGCCATTTGACTATTTCTCCTTCTCTTCTCAAGAGTGTTTCCGTTAATTATACCAAAATACCCGGCGTCGCGCAACGCCCAGGCGCAAAACTACCGCACACCGCCGTTCTCCTTTGCCAGCCGCTTGAGCTTGGCCGAAAACGAAAGACGCTCCACCGCAGACATGTGGTCCACGTAGAGTATCCCGTCCAGATGGTCGATCTCGTGCTGCAGGGCCCGCGCCAGATAGCCCCTGGCGGTTATCATCTGCGGCTGGTTGCATTCGTCCATGTACTGGCAGACCACCTGTGCCGCGCGCGTGATTGACCCTCCCACCCCGGGGAAGCTCAGGCAGCCCTCCTTGTCCCGCTGGCTCCCCTCGCGGGCCACGATCGACGGGTTGAACATCTTCAGCGGCATCGGGATGGGGGCGTTGAACGCTTCGTCCTCCTGGCTGTCGCATCCGGCCGGGATGTCGATCACGCACATGCGCTCGCTCCTGCCGACCTGCTCCGCAGCAAGACCTACGCCGCCTGCGGCGTGCATGGTCTCGACCATGTCGTCCGCTAGCTTCGCGAGGGCGTCGTCGACGACGGCGACGGGAACGGCCTTCTCGCGGAGGACCTTCGAACCATATCTGTAGACCTTGAGCTTCACGGCCCGACCATGGCTACTGGACACCCGTTGACCCGAAGCCGCCGCCGCCGCGGTCGGTCGACGCAACCTCGTCGACCTCGACCACGTTCGGCCGCGTGACCGGCGCTATCACGAGCTGGGCCACGCGGTCGCCCTTCTTCACCGCAAAGTCGGCGGATCCGAAGTTGGCCAGGATCACCCCCACCTCGCCGCGGTAGCCCTCGTCTATCGTGCCCGGGGTGTTCAGCACCGTTACGCCGTGCTTGAGCGCAAGCCCCGAGCGCGGCCTGACCTGCGCCTCGGTGGAAGGCGGCAACTGCATCACCAGGCCCGTGTGGACGAGCGCGCGAGCGCCCGGCGGGATGACGAGGTCTTCCACGCTGCGGACATCCATCCCCGCGTCGCCCTCGTGCGCGTATGCGGGAAGGACCGCGTCGGGATGGATGCGCCTGAACGATACCGTCATTCGGCCTCGCCGTCCTCAGGGTTTTCCACCGAGGAAATCTCGCCGGGCTCGAAGCCGAGGCGCGCAAGGTTCCACTTCTTCCAGGACTCCGGTATCTGCCGCATCTGCAGCGACGCCAGGTCGTCCCGCACCTGCGAGCGGAGGATCATTGCCTTCGCCGCGTCGCCCGGGACGCGGTCCTTGCACACGACGAGGATCGCGCGGCCGGGGCCGATCTGCGTGAAATCGGAGATCTCGCCCTTCTTGAGCCGCATCGCCGCGCGGGCGACCGACATCGAGTCCGCGAAGGCCCCGTCGCCCTGGCGAAGGTCGGCGACGGAGAACGTGACGTTCGAGGTGACGCCGTCTACGGCCTCCACCGCGGCGACGCCCTTCTTCGCCACCGCCTCTACGCTGGCCTTGAATGCGTCCGCCTTCGCGTCGCGGAGCGCACGCGCGCGAATCGCGTCCTTCGCCTCGTCGAACGTCGGCGTGTGCTTCGCGCTGGTCTCCGCCTTCTCGATGAGCCAGACGGCGCGGTCGGAGCTCACGACGGCGTACCTGAGGTCCTCGCTACTGGAGTCAAGCTCCGCAACAGCCTCCGCGAACCCTTCCGCGCCAGGGCATATCTGCGAAGCGCGCTTCATGAAGCCCTCCTGGAAGCCGCCGTCGTTTGAGAACCAGTCGCTGGTCTCGACCTTCTTGCCGTCCTCCTTCGCGATTTCGTCCAGCCTGGACGAGCCCTCGGCCGCCTTCACGGCGTAGGCGCGGAAGTTGAGGTTCGTCTCGAAGAACTGCACCGCGGCGATCCTGCGAACCTCCTTCTCGACCTCGGCGCGGACCTCCTCGAACTTCTTGACGGTCTCGACGCCGTTCGTGCCGGTGGACGTGTAGCGGTCGACCGTCGCGTCGTAGTGGTCGCGCAGCTCGTCCTCCGAGACTGACATCTTGGCGAGCACGTCCTTGTCCGTCGCGTCGAAGCGGATGTAGCGGATCTTGACACGCTCGGGCAGCTCCAGCGACTTCACGTTGTCGTCGTACCACTTGCGCAGGCCGGCGTCGTCGAGCTTGACCGCGTCGGCGTCCTTCTTGGACTGCGAGAAGTACGCCACGCGCACCGTGAACGAGTCGGTCATGTCGGCGAGCGCCTGGTCGAGCTCCATGGGAGAGGCCCAGGTCGCGGCCCCGAGGACCGCCTGCCCGACGCGCATGAGGGTGATGCGGCGCTTGAGGAACGCCTCGAAGCGCTCCGGCGTGAGGGAGTTCTCGCGCAAAAGCCGCTGGTAGAGGGCGAAGCTGAAGCCGCCGTTCGCCTGGAAGGAGCGGTCGTTCCTGATCATCGCCTTGACCTCGGCGTCGGTCGCGACGAGCCCGTCGCGCTCGGCTACGAGCATGGCCGCGTAGTTCTCCCACGCCATCCTGTTGACGTCGCCGGACTTCATGCGCCAGTCGCGCTGGCGGCCGAAGCCGCGTATCTCGTCGACCATCTCGGAGAACAGCTCCGCGCTCACCGGCTCGCCGGCCAGCGTGCCGGCGACGGACGACGAGCGCTGCTCGCCTCCGCGCCCGTCGCGCAGAATGTCGTCTACCAGGAAGTCAAACGCGAACGCACCGCCGACTATTATCGCGAACACGCCCCACAACCACTTGTTGCGAATCAGCTTGTTGAACTGGTGAATTACCATATCGCCCTGCTCTTGCTCTTTTTCTCACTACGCTTCCGTGTCGGAGGCGTTGTTTTCGTTGTTGTTTTTCCCGTCTGAGTCGCCAGAGGAGCTGTCCTCCGCGTCCTCGGCGGCAACCGTCTCGGTCGTCGCCTCGGCGGCGCGCTTGGCTATCTCCTCGCCGGTCAGCTTGTCCTTCGCGACAAGCTCGCCTGAGTTCACCTCGGCGCGCCCCTCGCAGAAATAGCACTCGCTCTGACGTTCGCCGGCCGCGTCGAACGCCATCGTGTGGACGCTCATGCGCTCGCCGATGGACGGCAGGCTGCGGCTGATGACGACCCTGGTCTTCGGGGAGAGGTGCCATTCGGACGTCCTCTTCTCCGCAGACGTCGTGATCTGGCCGTCGTCGCCGACGTCCTCCTTAGTGTACAGGCCCTGGTCCAGGCGGACGACGTAGTCGCCGCTCGTGCCGTAGAGGAACGTCATGAGATGGTCGTGGCTGGTGCGGATCACCACCTCGTCCGCCGCGCGCATCGTCGGTATGTCGAAGTGGCGGCCCTCGAGTGCCAGCGACCCGGTGACGCACCGAACCGTCGCCTTGTCACCGTCGCCGACGACCTCGTAGACGTACTTGGACTCGCCCGCGGGGTTCTTGACCACGAACCCGGGGGCCGTCACGAAAAACGCCCCCTCCTTGAGGTTCTCGGGCAGCGCCAGGTCAACGGTGCCGTAGGCCAGCACTATGCCGCGGGTCTTTTCGCCAAGAGGCTGCAGTCTGGTGCCGAACGACGCCTCGCCGGCGATGGTGGCGGTGGAGTCGGCCCCGAACGCGACAACGAGCCGGCCGCCCTGCTTTGTCCTGTACGCCGAGCCGAGGGGATAGAATCGGCCCTCCTCGACGGGCAGCCACTCCGCCGAGCCGGGCTTGAGCACCTCGGCAAGGCCCTCCACCATGCGGCAGAAGGGAAGCGGCAGGAACGTCGGGGCGGGCGGCGGCGCCTTCTGGACCTCGGGCACGGCCGTCTCGTCGGCGGTCGCCTCCGACTCGTCCTGGGCGAACGCAACCGTCGCCAAGAGCGAGGCGGCAAGCGCGGAAATCGTCTTCTTCATAGTGTTGAGACCTCCCTTTGTGTGTCAGACGATCCTGGCGCCCTCGGACGGCTTGATGAGCGAGCACGCCGGCTCGTCGCCGAACTTCGCCTTGTACGCCGCGGCGATCTTCGCCGCGATCGAATCCGCCGCCGCAGGGTCGACGAGAAGGCAGCAGCTGCCGCCGAACCCGCCGCCGGAGAGACGGGCTCCGTAGACCTCGGGAATGCCCTTCGCGGCGTCCACGATCGCGTCAAGCTCCTCGCACGAGTTCTCGAACCACCTGCGGCTCGACTCGTGGGAGTCGTACATGAGCGCGCCAAAGCCCTTGAGGTCGCCCTTCTCCAGGAGCGCCGCGCCCTGCAGGACGCGCTCGTCCTCGCCTATCGGGTGCACCGCGCGCCGCGCCGTCGTCTCGTCCAGCCCGTCGTGGTACAGCACCCACTCCGCCATCGTGACGTCGCGAAGGTGCGTGACGGGCTTCCTGAGCACGCCCGCGAAGTGCCTAGCGGCGTCTTCGCACGCCTTCCGGCGGCTCGCGTACGCACCGTCCACAAGCGCGTGCTTCGCGTTCGACTTCACCATCATGAACGCGACCCCGTCGCCCATCTTGACAGACTCGAACTCGTTCGACCTGAAGTCGCTCTTCACGAGGGCCCCGGCCTGCCCGTACATCGACGAGGCCTGGTCGAGAAGCCCGCACGGGCACCCCGCGAACGTGTGCTCCGCCTTCTGGCCGATCTTCGCGAGCTCCGTCTTGCCGAAGGACGTGCCGTACAGCTTCTGCAGCGCAAGGGCCGTGGCCATCTCGAGCGCCGCGGACGACGAGAGGCCCGCGCCGAGCGGGATGTTGCCGCCGAAGACGGCCTTGAAGCCCTTGCCGGCCTTCGCGGGCTCGCCGCCGAAGAGCCAGTTGAACGTGCCCAGCGGGTAGTTGGCCCAAGTCGCGCCGGACTCGACCTTGGCGACCGCCGCGAGCGTGGTCTCGTAGGTTTCGCCCATGTCGAGCGCGACCAGCGTAACCTTGTCGTCGTCGGCCAGCGAGGCCGCGAAGAAGGTCCCTTTGTCGATGGCCGCCGAAAAGACGTAGCCCTCGTTGTAGTCGGTGTGGTTGCCGAGAACCTCGATGCGCCCCGGCGCATAGGCCACGACTTCCGGAGCCGCCCCGAACTTCGCCGCGAACTCGGCGACAACCTTGTCGTAAACTTCCTTGTTTAGCATCCCGAAACCTCCAAATTCAAACTTTTCAAACCTCTCAAACTTCTCAAACCCCTCAACCCTCCCTCCTGACGGGCTTCGACAGCACAAGCGCGTAGAACAACACGTAGGCAAGCAAGCCGATCGACAGCCAGTAGCTGCTGAGAATGCCGATCTTGTCGGCCAGAAGGCCCTGCACCGGGATGAGGATGCCGCCGAAGACCATCGCCATGAAAATGC
Organism: Kiritimatiellia bacterium; assembly: GCA_017405115.1. Next base: position 21,146 of record JAFRBA010000076.1, on the reverse strand, counting down.
CCGACCCCATCGGCACGTACTTGCCTAGGCCCTCCGCCGCCATGTTGAAGATGCCGCCCCACATGACGGACGTGCAGAGGCCGACCGCCACCATGAACGCCATCGAAAGCGGGAACTGATAGCCGAAGAGCGTGACCATCTTCACGGGCGCGAACATGGCCGCCACCAGCAGGCCTATGCCGAGTGTCGCGAGGAACGACACCTGCACGCGCGACGAGACCTTGCCGCCGACGACTCCGCCGAGGAGACGCCCGCACATCATCAGGAACCAGTACGCGCCGCAGACGACGCCTGCAATCGCGCCGCCGACATAGCCCGGGCCGCGCGAGACGATCTCGCCCGCCTCGTTCTTGACGCAGTCGGTCATGTACAGGAAGCCCATGGAAGGCACGCCGACCTCGATCACGATGTAGAAGAAGATGGCGATCGCGCCAAACGTGAAGTGGCGGAACTTGAGCGTCTCGGCGATGTCGCCCAGCACGGACGTCCGGCCGGAGAGGCGCGCGGCCTTCTCCTCGGCCGTCTCCATGTGCGGCTCGGGGATCCTCGAGAACGCGACGATCAGGAACGCGACCGCGAATATGCCCATCGCGATCATCAGGGCGGGGGCGGCCTTGATGAAGGCCGTGTCCTTCGTGATCTCGCCGATGAGCCAGCCCAGCACGGCCGGGGAGAGCGTCGCGCCGACCGAGTTGAGCGAGCAGCCGAACTGCACGAGCTGGTTGCCCTTGTTGCCGCCGCCGCCGAGAGTGTTGAGCATCGGGTTCACCACGAGATTGAGAAGGCACATCGAGAAGCCGGCGATGAACGCGCCGAGGACGTACACGGGGAACGAGCTTATGTAGCCCGACACGAGCTGCACGCCCACGCCCGCGAAGCCAACCGCCACCGCGACGAGGGCGGTGAACTTGTAGCCCTTGCGCTTCAGGATGAGCCCGCCCGGGATGCCCATGAACAGGTAGGCGATGAAGTTCGCGGCGTTTCCGAGCTGCGACAACGCATTGGAGGCGTTGAACTGGTTCTTCGCGATGACCCCCATCGGGCTCGCGAAGTTGGTTACGAACGCGATCATGAAGAACAACGCGAACATCGTCGCTATCGCGAAGACGCCGCCCGACGCAGACTCTTTCTTTTCCATGTTTTAGGAACTCCTGATTGCCTGATTAGTGCTTTGTGTGGAAAGTATACCGCAAAAACGCCGAATAGTCAAATGCCACAAGCGACCGGGGCGGCATTTCAGACCCGCACGATCCCTATGTCGGACGGAATCCACCAGCCGTGCGGCGAAAGGTCGAAACCGAAGACGCGCACGCCGTCCGGCGCGCAGTTGCGCTTGAACGCCTGGGTGAAGAACCTGTGCATGAAGGTCTTGAGCGTGCGGGCCACCGTCTCCGCGGAGTATGCGTCGCCGAAGCGCCGCGCCGCGGCCTTCAGCAGGTCCTTCGACCCCATCTCGTTGACTATGAAGTTCCAGAGGAAGAAGTCGTGCAGCTCGTACGGGCCGATCTTGTCCTCGGTGACCTGCCCCTTCACCAGCTCGGGCGAGACCGGGGTGGCGACGATGTCGCGTATCGCCGCCGCCGCCAGCGCCCCATTCCCCATCCCCGCTTTTCCTTCTTCCTTCTTCCTTTCCTCTTCCCCCGCCCACCACTCGCAGACCCTGCGGACTATCGTCTTCGGCACGCCGCTGTTGACGCCGAACATCGACATGTGGTCGCCGTTGAACGTGCACCAGCCCAGCGCGATCTCGCTCATGTCGCCGGTTCCCACCACGATGCCGCCGACCATGTTGGCCCTGTCCATGAGGACGAGCGTCCTCATCCTGGCCTGCGCGTTCTCGAACGTCACGTCGGGCGTGCGCCCGTCGTGGCCGATGTCGCGCAAGTGCCGCCGGCAGGCTGCCGCGATGGATATCGTCTCCAGCGGCACGCCGAGCCCGTCCGCAAGGCGGCCGGCGTTGCCCCTGGTGCGCCTGGACGTGCCGAAGCCGGGCATGGTGATGGCGTGGATTCCTCGGCGGTCGAGCCCGAGGCGGTCGAACGCGGCGACGCAGACGAGAAGCGCGAGGGTGGAGTCCAGCCCGCCTGAAAGGCCCACGACGACGTCGCGGCAGCGCAGGAACCGCAGGCGCGCGGCGAGGCCGGCGACCTGCTTCGCGAACACGTCCGCCGGACGGCACGGGAACGGCTCAGTCCCGCCCTTCTTGGGCGGCTTCCCTAGATACGCGCGGTGGGACGCGAGACAACCGAGATCTTTCTTCATGGCCGTATTATACCAAAATCCGGCCGGCGCAGAGCTGCCGGGCGCACGACGAACGGCGATGCCCAATATGCAAGGCGATTGCAGTGCCGCCGACAAGGTAGTATTCCCGGCGAAACTGCGACATCAACGGGAGAAGACTTTGCTGTGCCGCATTCAGTATTTCTTCATGCATACCGCCTCAACGCGAGAGAAAAGAAGTTGCGAATCTCCGGATAGTAGTTGCCGGCCTTGCGCCCGGTTGCGGAAAAGAACACATGCGCAAGACGCCTCGGTGTCAAAATGCGCTTCAGTTCGCGAAAGTCGTCGAGCGTGCCGTCGTTGAGAATCGTTTCGACAAGTAATTCATCACTCACGCCGCGCTTGTCCGCGTCCGGCGTATACCAAAAGAGCGCCTTGTGCTCGTCGATGAATTTCTCCCTGTCGCTTTTCATGCCCGTATTATACCATTTTTCCCCTGGGGTTGCTATCTGCCGCCGGGGGCGGCTTAGACGAGAGTTCACGGCAGAACCGTGCGGAACGCGGAGTTGCCGCCAGTGCCGGCCCAGACAGCATTTTCGTCGAACGGATCAACGGCAGACAGCCTTCATCTGCTCGCGGGTCGAGAAGATCGGATGTGTCTCGCGCAACGTGCCGGAGGAGTCCTTCATCCCGCAGCCATGCCGAGTGTTCGCGCACGAAAGCGGCGACGCCGTCCCGTCGAGATACACTCCGTCGAGGCCGAGTGTGTCGTATGCCTTCATCAGGCGCTCCAGCCAGACATTCTTGAACCCACAGTTGTAGCAGCCGCGGTAGTCTCGCTGCGCCGGCTCCCGGTACCACAGGTCGCTGTATCCGCCTTTCGCGTCGCGGGTGATCCATTCCTCTCCATGCTCCTCCCAGATGGGATCAAGCGGCGAAATCTCGTATCCCTGGTAGGCGATGACCTTCAGCCCCCACGCATGGCAGGCGTCGACGATGCGCCTGAAGTCCTTAAGCTATTCCCTTGTTTAGAAACGTCGACTAACGCAACCGCCGAGACGGGCGAACGGCGAAAAGCGGAACGAGGCCGACCTCGGCTTCGGCAAGCCCGCAGGACGTCAGATCATTGCCCATCGCATCGTAGACGCGTGTTCCATCCGGCAAAGACCTGAGGTTTATCTTCGTCTGGCCTGGCTCCAGCACATCATCCCAGACGACGGCCACCATGCGCCCGTCGCCCGCGAAGTTCGCGACCTTGCGTCCGCCAGTGGTCCGCACCTGGCCCGTAGGCTCCAGCGCATCAATGAAATAGGCCGTCACCGCCGTCGCCGCCGCGATGGGCGTGACGGCGCGGTCGTAGTCCGCAAGATTCATGAGCCCGTGTACCCGCGGCCCGTCGGTGTTGAAGCAAGCGTAGAGGAACATCTTCGACACGCCGGACGCGAACGTGTCGGCCCAGCACCTGACGCCGAACGCCGCACCACGCTCCAGTTCTTCCCGCGGCACCTTCGCGAACGAATAGAAGCTTTTGTCAGGCGTCCCCATATTCCCCTCGGTGTTCCATATCTCGCCTGCGGCATACTCGCCCCATGTTTTCTTCATCCTCTCCATAAGAGTTCCGCTGCCGCATTCACCGGCCCCAGGAACGTCCGTGAAATAGTAATGGACGGAGTTGACGTCGGGCTTCAGCTCCAAGGGATGCTTCCGCATGAACGGCAAGACGTACTGCGGCGACGAGAGCTCCGTGCACCAGCCGACCACCTTGGCATCCGGATTGCCGCGCCGCAGGCCCGCCGCGCCCGCGTTGAACACCGGCCCGAACTCCTCCGCCGTCCCTCGGAAGAAGTAGCCGCTGATGTACGGTTCGTTCCACACCTCCCAGTACTTGATCCTGCCACGATAGTGCGCGGCCGCCGCTTCGCACCACTCGCCGAACGCCTTGGCGTCGTACATGTACTTGCCGACCTCGTTCGTCGGCGCGGCCCAGCGCGGCGGAGCGTCGGGGAGCGCGAGTATCGAAAGCCCCGCCGACCGCATCGCGTCCACCTGCTCGTCGAACCAGACGTGCTTGCCAGGCTCTGGGTTGCCTCCGCTCATCTTGCAGATGTGAGAGCAGTCGTGCAGTCGCTGCCACGTGAACCCAAGCGCCCTCGCGTAGTTGAGAAAATAGCGGCACACCCTGAAATGCGAACCAAAACGCCCCTTCTCGCCCGTCATCCTCGGCGGCGGCAGACGCGCCATCACCTTCTCACATGGGGCGGCGACCGACGGGTCGTCGGGACGGAACTCGATGCGGAACAGCCCGTTCGCGCCAGGATCGAAGTCCATCCGCAACGGCGAGCCGTCCGCAGCCAACACGACTTTCCGCCGTGCCGTCACCTTTCCGGAAAACGCCGTAGCTGTCAACTCGCCGCAAATCTCCCGCGTCCCGCCACCATCGGCCAAATACGCCGCGAGTCGCAGTGGAAATGGCTTCCCCCACTCGACGACGGACGGAGTTTCATCCGGATTCGCCACGTCGAACGCCAATTCAACCTCACATGGCCTCGCGGGTTTCCATGCCGCGGACTTCTCACCTATTCCAAAGAACATCCCGTCCACGGCAACGTCATGTCCGTTCGGCGCGGAGAACGAGAGAATCACGTCGCACACATCGTCCGGAACTGGTGGCGTCGCGACTTCGCAGAGATGCCATTCGCCGTCCTGCGCGACATTGAAGGACTTTCCGAATTTCCACTTCCCACCGCTGCCGCCGAGAGTGAATGAACACGGCCCGTGCTTCCGCGCCTTGACCCACGCCGAGAACACGTAGCGGCGTCCAGCCGCTACGTCGATCGGCACAGACATCACCGTCCCGCGAGGCAGTGGCATCCACGGAAGGTGCAGAGCGTACTTGCCGAACTTGGCGTCCGCTACGCGCGAGTGGCGCGCGTCCTGCCAGTCAACGGACGCCTTGCCGGTGAATACGCGGTCTACGAAGAAGTTGTCTCCCTCCGTCTCGAACGATGATCGCGGAATGAGGTTGCCCTCCACCGGCGGATTCGCGTTGACCTTCTTCGGCGGCTCTGGGTTCTCTGCGAACTCCTCTACCGTCAGGTCGTCTATCAGGAACTTACCGACGCATCCAGTGGCGAACATTACGCCGAAGTCGCTCTGTACATCGTGCTTGGACTCCCAGACGAAAGAGTACTTCTTCCATTCGTTCGTCGGACGGAACTTCGGGCCCTTGGCATAGCCGCGCCATGGATACGGACGCTGCCGCACAAGCGTCTCGACCGTGCCGGGATGGTCAAAGCCCTTGACGCGAAACGAGACGCGGTACCACCTCCCCTGCCACATCGGCCATGGCGGAGAGAACACCTGAAGCTGCCCACCGAACATCCCGCGAAGGTCTACGCGCATGGCGCGTCCACCGGCGTCGTCCGGCTCGCTGCCGTAGCGGCACTTGATCGTGCCCCAGTCGCCGGCGATCCATCCCGCCGGAGGCTTCGCATCGTCAACAGGCATGTCGTTGAAGTTCAACGACATGAGCGTTGCCGCAAGGAGAAGTGCCGCAGACGACATGACACACCTACCACACAATCAAAATGGAGCCGCTGGCGACAGAAAGGACGCCCTTGCCCGCAAAATGCACGTCGTCCTTGTTGTCCGCAGCAGACTCGGACGAACCCCACGTGCCGCCGGGCATGCGGACGCCATTTATGCATAGCATCCCGACGCGCTGCGCCACGCCATCTGCGATGACGACCTTGCCGGAGTCCGCGATTTCGACGTGCACCTTGCGATTGAACGCGGCGGACGACGCGAGCGACAGGCTGCCGGCGCCGCGCACCGTCACGTTCGTCGCGTTCGCCCAAGAGCCGGACGACGTGAACGCAAACGAGCCCTCCGCCACATCAAGCGCACCTGTCGCCTCGACTGCACGGTTCACTGCAAATTCGGACGCGCCAGCCTTCACCAGACTGACCTCGCCATAGATTCGCGTGACATTGTTCGTCGCGACACTGGACTGCGTGAAGTAAAGCGTCGCAGGGCCTGTCGAGCTGTGAATGCTCCCCGAAGTGTTGGCGGTGTTTGCGAAACGCAGAGAGCCTATGCGCTGATCATGTCCGTTCATGTCGAGAAAGGCGCCGTAGCAGAAGATCAACGGCATCGCTGCGTTGTCAAGAGCCCAGTCCACTCCACAGAACATCGACGACCCCGCGCTGAGCTGTGCGCCAACAGTTCCGAAGTCGTTGCTTGCGGCGTAGAACTTCCAAGTGCAGGCTGCGTCGCATTGCAGACCTACGGTGATTTTCGCGGGAATGTTTGTCACAATGAACGTGCCGGCGTAACCGTAGGCCGGGATGAGACGGCTGCCGGATGTATGGTTGAGTCCACCAGCGAAAATTGTGGTTCCTCTTATCGATGGACGCGCTAGGCCGGTGAACGTGAACGATCCATTGAACACGTTAGTGACATTCGCCGCGAAGTTAAACGATCCGTAGCGGTTTCCGTGAGTTTCGTTGCAGACAACAGGGGCAGACACCGTGACTCCGTCGAAGTATACGTTTGCTCCGCCCGTCGCGCCGGACGTGGTGAATGTCGCGCTGCTTGAGCCGAACGGTTCGCTGCCGCTCGCATGGGTCGTGCAGCCGTCGAACACCATCGCGCCGGAAAACGCCGAGTTGCCGCCGCGCAGCGTCAGTGTTCCATCGCCGACGACGTTAAGGGTGTAGTCCGACGGCGACGACAACGCGCCAGATACGTCGAGCGACGCGCCTGTGCCGACCGTCCACGTCTGCACCGCAGCAAGCGACAATGGCGACGAAATCGCGAAACTTCCAGCCGAAGAGCACGTCACGCCGCCTGTGTAGAGCGATGCCGGCGTCGCGCCAGACGACGCCACCTCGAACGACTCGACGCCGGAGAACAGGAATCCAGTGAACTTCTCACCGCCTGAGAGGTCCGCGCGAGTTCCGCCCGACGCAAACGTGGCCGTGAGTGAACCCTCCGTCAGATCGGGCAACGTTCCACCCCAGTTCGCGGCTAGATGTGCAGATTCATTCGCGCCACCTCCGCCCGTCCATGTGGATGCCGTGGCCTCGGGTGCGCGATACGGAACGTAGACCATGCCCGCCCCGCGCAAACAGGCAATGGTTCTCGCCGTTCCAGGATTCGGGTTGTCCGTTCCCGTGTAGTAAGCGCCTTCGCCAGTCACATAGCCATCACCCAACTTGAATGACTTGCAGCGGAACGTCATTCCGGACGGGATGGTAATCTCTGCGTTGGTCGCCGCGACAATGTCCATCAAATCATCCGTAAACGGATTCTCAGCACCGGAGGTTATGGTAAACTTGCCACCTGAGCCTACGGTGAGCGACGTCGCGGAAGCGAACGCCCCGACGGACGTAGACGAGCAGATGAACGTCGCGCCAGCGCCAACCGACACTGCCAACGCATTGGCAAACCTGCGCGCGCCGTCGAGCGTCGCCGTTCCGCCATTGAACGAAAGCGTCCCCGTCGTCGGCTGGTCGGAAATCGCCGTATTTGTGAACGTGAGCGCGTAATTTCCCTTCGGAGCCCATACGAGCGAGACGGCATTCTGGAACGTCGCAGGGCACGGACAGTTCCCAGTGGCCTCCATCGTCAGCGTCCCTGAACCGGACACGTAGCCTTGTCCCTGCCCACCGATTGTACCATCGAACCTGTCGATCGTCTGACTGGTCGCGCCGAAGTCGAATTTCCCGCTTTGCGCCTCGCAATAGCCGAACTGAAGAGCGGCTCCGCGCATGACGTTGTCGGCGGAGCATATTATCTGCGGATACGCCGCCTTCACGGTGCCTATCGAATTGCCCGAGTTCGCAAGACGCACATAGCGAAGCATGGCATCTGCGCTCATGCCCTCCATGAGCGCCGCCGCCGTCACCACGCCGTTGAAGTAGATGTTGTGTGCATTCCAATTCTGGTTGGGTCGGTAGAGCCTGATGTTCGCATTCGGCATGTTGACAGCACCGTTGAACGTAATCGTGGGCGTGGTAGCGGTGCTGGACGACAATACCACATTGAATGTCGTTGGCGTAGTCCCCGTCAAATCGCCGCCGACCGTGATGTTGCCGATTGTGCGAACGTACGGCGCGGACGATGCGAAGGCGATCGGCATGTTACAGACTGTGCCGGCGACGCCATTCGAGAACGCCTCGGCCTCCGTCAGCGTCACGCTGCTGCCGGAGAGTGTCGCCGCCGCCGAGCCGATGACCGCAATGCTTGCAAGCGAAAGCCCGGAGATGTCGTTCACGATAGTGGCTGAAGCAGCATCGTTAGAGATGACGACCTGGTCGCCAGCCGCCGGAACGCCGGAATTCTTCCACTTCGTGATGTCGCTCCAGCTGCCGCTTCCTCCGAGCCAGCGGCAGGTCCGTCCGTGTGCCGGCACATACAGGTGACCCTCGCCGCGCAGACAGCGAAGACGAGTCGCCGAACCTGGGTTCGCGTTGTCCCAGCCCGTGTAGGTTGTCGCCGGGCCACCGAGGTAATCGCCGTCCACCAAAGCCGACGCACAGCTCACCGTCATTCCGGGCGGAATCGTGATCTCCGAATCCGCTGCAGCCACTATGTTCAGTGTTCCGTCCGTGAACGGCAGTGACGCATCCGCGTCAATCGTGAACTTTCCCCCGGAGCCGACCGTAAGCGTAGACACGGATTGAAACGCCGAATCAGCAGTGGAGTTCATCTGAAACTCCGCTCCGGCGGCAACGGTGAGCGCCGTCACGTTCTTGAACGAGGCAGAGCCCGCAAGTATCGCCTTGCCGCCATTGACTGAAATGGTGCCTGTATTCGAGTTAGCCCTGTTCTTGCCGAACGTCAGCGTGTAGTTGCCTTTCGGCGCCCAGACGAGAGAAATGTTGTAAACGAACGTGGCCGGGCAGTAAGAGTCGCCCGTAGCCTCCATCGTGATGACTGGTTTGTACGAGCCCTCGCCGCCCCATACGGTCGCGTTGTCGCGAGTCGAAGCCGAGCCGTCGAAACGGTCAATCTTCTGGGAATAGTACCATAACCGATAGTAGGCACGCGAGCCGCCCTCACAATATCCGAATCTGAGAATAGCGTTCGTCATCACGTTTGCCGCGTCGCAGTGGATGTTCGCGTACGGCGCGGTGATGTCAGGAATTGAGTTTTCAGAACTGCCAAGATAGATGTTATCCCTGATGGAATTCGATGAATAACCTTTGAATAACGCCGCGGCAACGACCTTCCCGTAGAACGTGAATGTGCGATAGAGACGATTCACGTCGCCGTTTGGCTCGATGCTTATGTTGGCGTTGGGAGCGTTTACCTCGCCTCTGACCTGGACATGGTATCCGGCGGCACGCGTGTAGTAGAACGTGAGCTTTGTTGCCGATGCCGCCGTTATGTTGCCGCGGAAAACCATGGCATCGTAGGTCTTCAGCATCGGGCTCGTCGCCGTCAGCGTCATGGGCATCGACATGTCGGTGCTGGCTACGCCGTTCGAGAAAGCGTTGGCGTCGGTCAGCGTAACACCGTTGCCGGAAAGCGTCGCCGCCGCAGAGCCTGTCACAAACAGCTGCGAAAGCGTCAAGCCCTCAATGTCGTTCACAATTACAGCCGACGCCGTGTCATTCTCAATCACGACAACATCGCCGTTCGCCGGAACTTCGTTCCCCTGCCAGTTGGCAGAAGTGTTCCAACTTCCGCTGCCGCCGACCCAAGTACAGGTCTTGGCGTCAAGCCGAATGAAAGCAGCGGCAGCGATTGCCGCAAAGCATACAATGATTTTACGCACTTTCATTTCATTCTCCTTTTATGTTGTTGTTCATGTGAAAATCCAATCTTGGCAAAACCTCCATTTCGCAACCGCAGGCGCGACCGCCCGCGCAAACGGGAAATCCAATTGCATTCACACCGTCCTTGAGCGCAGAGGCAGGGAACTCGTAGCGGCCATAGCGCTTGATCTGGCCGGGCTTGGAATCCCAATGGCCATTCCATTCGCTGTCGACGGCCAACGGGCTGACGCCGTTCAGCGTCAGCGTCGGCAGTTCCTTGATTTCGGTATCGTAGGCAGCGTTTATAAACACCCTTCTGGCATCGGCAGCAAGGCCAATCTCAATTGTCACGTCACGCGCCGCCGTCATGTCGAACGGGAACTGCCACCCGTTTTTGTAGCCACCTGGGCCAGCGTCTCGGAACGACGAAGGATATACGCGACGGGCGGCGCGCACCCGTTCCGGGACGACGCCCTGCGCAACGGCCAGGTTCCACTTCCACGACGGCGTGTTCTTCTTCACAAACACGTTGAAGAACCCGAAATCGCGACAGCCCTGCGCCAGCAGACGCTCGAAGTAGGCATTATACTCCGCCTCGCCAAGAAACAGCCGCTTGTACGGAGTCTTCATCACTCCATCGTCAATGCGCGGGACTATGCGCACCTTCGGGTTCACGGCATGGATCATGTCACACCATTCGCGCCACGGCGTCTCGAAGTCCACGCTCGGAAAGAAGTTGGCCACCAGCAGGACGTCGATCAAACCCTCCTTCGCCCATGTCACGGCGTCAGTGCCACTGCCAAGCGCCGTTTCTGGTGATGACAGCACGGACGCCGCGACCTTCACGGGATGCCCGCGCAGTTTTGCCGTCGCATTGGCAGCCTTGCGTATTTCGCGCATGACCTCCGTAAGGAACCCGGACTGGCTCTTCTCCTTGCCGGGAGTGAGGTGCCACGGAAAGCGCGTCCAGTCCACCTCGAATCCGTCCATGTCATAGCGCTCGAGGAGTTCTTTCGCCGCCGCCACGTGGTGGTCGCGTACTTCCCTGTGCGAGTAGTCGAACGCACGGTTGGACCACTGCCGCGTCGAATCGAACGGTACTCGCCACAAGTCCGGACGGCGCAGCCACCACACGCTGACCAGGCAGGAACGAGGATTGTCTACGCCGTGCACGTCGTTCATGCGCATGGATATCCACCCCTCCACGCCACCGCGCCTGCGTATGCGGTTGAGCATCACGGCGTAGAGGTCGATTCCCCGGTCGTGTAGCAGCTTGGACTTGCGTAGCCAACCGACATCCGTATCGGCGCCAGGCTCGTCGTAAGCACACCAGATAGGCTCCAGCGCCTTGGAGTCGTAGAACGCCCGCATGGCTTGAGGATTGATGAAAATATGCGTGGCTGCGCCGCCGAGGTATTCGTCGACGTATTTTTCGATGGCCGGCACGGTCTGTTCGTTATCCGAAAACTGGTGCTGGTAGTGATTGTTGTCGATGTTGACAATCAGCATCGGCTTTTCGTCCGCGCCGGCGGCAAAGCCAAGGACGATGGCGACAAGCATCACTACAATTCTCTTCATGCCTTTATCCCTTTGTAGCTTTGAAAAGTCTCTCCATCCACGAAAGTCGGTTCGAGGAACACGCCTTCGACGCGCTGGCGCGATTCGAGATAGGCGATCGCGTGCGCGGCGACGACGTCGCCGTCCGCGACCGGATCCATCTCCACCCTGGCGACGGACGTGCGGAACACCGGGCCGTAGCCGACGTTGGCCCACGAGACTACCTTGACGTCATCCGGAATGCGGACGCCGTGCGACGGAAGAACGGCGAACGCGCCGGTCGCCAGGTGGTCGTCGGTGAAGTAGAGGAGATCCGGCAGCCAGTCGCGTCCCTTGGAGATGCGCCGCTCGAACGCATCAGCCGCCCCTTTCAGGAAGTCGAGCGGATGTCCTGTGTTCGCAGAGCGGCGAACCTTCCACGTCTTCACCCTGATTCCCGTCCCCGCGAATGCCGCGCCGAGGTCGTCGTGCGGGAACTCCGCGACCGTTACCTGAAGAACGCTCCTTACGCCCGTCGCGGCGCACTGCCGCGCAAGAGCCGCCGACGCCGCGTCACGGCGATAGCGGATTGTGCCGACGCATGTGGCCGCGCCGCCACCACCGTCCCCCACCACGACGTACGGGACGCCGACTGACGACAGGCGCGACTCGATCTCCGCGTCGTCGAACACGAGTATCGCAAGGTCGACGTTCTGGCGAAGGTTCGCGTCAAGAAGCGCGAAGTCCCTTCCTCGAGCTCCGTTCGGCACGGCGACCTGCGAGACGAGGTATCCGCCGCGCACAAGCCGGTCCCTGATGCGACCGCCCAGGACATTCATGTAGAACACGCCGCTTTCGTCGCGGAACACGACAAGCACGGAGCCTTTCCATATCCGCTCGCCGGGGTTGAGGACTTCCGCGCCGGCACCGCGGCGCGGCTGGACCAGCCCCTCGGCAGTCAGGTTGGCCATGACCGCGTTCGTGACGATGCGGCTCACGCCGAACGCCTCCTCGAACACGCGCATCGGCGGCAGCCTGTCGCCGGGACGGTAGTATCCCGTGCGTATGGCGCCGCGTATCCCGTCCGTAATCTGGTCGACGAGCGTGCGGCGCACGTCCCTGTTGATGCCGAACGGCAGTTTGTAGTTGTCAGTCTTCATTGCTGGCCAACGCCGCGTAGTATAACAAACATCACAAAATGGGTCAATAGGGCGAGCCCCTTTGAATTCGCCGAGCACAGACTGAAACGGGCATCTTGCCCGTTGTCCCAGCGTCTTGTCACAGGTCTTGTCACCCCGTTCATCGTTTTGGCGATGGCATGCCACAAAGCCGCCTGATTGTGGTATAATGTGCGGAAGTTTTCTGGAGAAAAGACAATGCACCCATACAGAACGCACACCTGCAACGAGCTCCGCGCCTGCGACGCGGGCAAGACCGTAAGACTTTCCGGCTGGATGTTCCGCCTGCGCGACCACGGCGGCATCCTCTTCGTCGACCTCCGCGACCACTACGGCCTCACGCAGATCGTCGTGCACCCCTCGCGCAGCTTCTTCGGCCTCGTCGAGAAGGCCCACCTCGAAAGCGTCATCACCGTGACGGGCGAGGTGAAGCTGAGGACCCCCGACACGATCAACCCCGAGCTGCCGACCGGCGAAATCGAGATCGAGGCCAACGAACTCGTCATGGAGAGCGCCTCGCAGGTGACGCCCATCTACGTCCCCGACGAGAAGGCCGACGAGAGCGAGGACGTGCGCCTCCAGTACCGGTTCCTCGACCTGCGCCGCGAGAAGCTGCACAACAACATCGTCCTCCGCTCGCAGGTCATACGCTTCCTGCGCGAGCAGATGTGGGCCAAGGGCTTCAACGAGTTCCAGACCCCCATCCTCACCGCGTCCTCGCCGGAGGGCGCGCGCGACTACCTCGTACCGAGCCGCATCCACCGCGGCATGTTCTACGCCCTTCCGCAGGCGCCGCAGATGTTCAAGCAGCTCCTGATGGTCTCGGGCTTCGACAGGTACTTCCAGATCGCGCCGTGCTTCCGCGACGAAGCCGCCCGCGCCGACCGCTCGCCCGGCGAGTTCTACCAGCTCGACATCGAGATGTCCTACGCGACGCAGGACGAGATCTTCGCCGTCGTCGAGGACGTCGTGGGCGCGACGTTCGCGAAGTTCTCCAAGTGGGAGTGCACGCCCGCCCCGTGGCCGCGCATCAAGTACCGCGACGCGATGATGACCTACGGCACCGACAAGCCCGACCTCCGCAACCCGCTCAAGTGGATCGACATGTCGGACTTCTTCGCAAAGGCCGACTTCAAGGCGTTCGCTTCCTGCGTCGCCAACGGCGGCCTCGTCAAGGGCCTGCTCGTCAAGGGGATAGTCGGCGTAGAGACCAGGACCTGGTTCGACAAGCGCGAGGCGTTCGTCAAGGAAAACGGCGGCAAGGGCCTCGGCTACATCAGCTGGACGAAGGAGGGCGAGCTCAAGGGCCCGATCGCGAAGTTCCTCTCCGCCGACCAGCTCGAGGAGATGAAGAAGATCGCCGGCATGGAGCCGACGGACGCCCTATTCTTCATGGCCGCGGACGTCGACGAGTGCAACCGCCTCTCGGGGCTGGTCCGCACCGACATCGCCGACCATCTGACGAACGACATCCGCGAGAAGAACGTCTACCGCTTCTGCTGGATCGTAGACTTCCCGTTCTTCGAAAAGGACCCGGAGACCGGCAAGGTCATCTTCTCGCACAACCCCTTCTCGATGCCGCAGGGCGGGCTCGAGGCGCTGAACACCAAGGACCCGCTGACGATCGAGGCCTACCAGTACGACGTCGTCTGCAACGGAATCGAGCTCTCCTCGGGCGCGATCCGCAACCACCAGGTCGAGGTGATGTACAAGGCGTTCGAGATTGCGGGCTACACGAAGGACGACGTCGTGAAGAAGTTCGGCGCGCTGCACCGCGCGTTCCAGTTCGGCGCGCCGCCGCACGGCGGAATCGCCCCGGGCGTCGACCGCATGGTCATGCTCCTCACCGACACGCCCAACATCCGCGAGGTGATCGCCTTCCCGATGAACCAGAAGGCGCAGGACCTCCTCATGGGCGCGCCCAACTACGTCACGGAGCAGCAGCTCCGCGAGCTGCACATCAAGATTCGCGGAACGGGCAGCGAGGCCGGGGGCGCGGCGACGGCGTAATCGCCACGCCCCACGCCCCAATCGAGCGCTATTTCTTCGCCCACACGGCGTAGAGCTTGACGGTCGAGCCGTTCGTCACGAGGTTCTTGACCGTCTTCTTGTTCTTGTATGCGACCTTGCCCTTGTTGGCAAGTGTCTTCGACTTGGCCCAGCCCTTAAAGGCATAGCCTTTCTTCTTGAACTTGTTGGCGGAGAGTTTCGCGGACTTCCCGTAGGTCAGCTTCTGGACGGACATCGTCCCCTTGCCACCATTAGAATAGAACTTGACCTTGTATGTCTTCTTCGCCCAGACGGCATAGAGCTTGCGGATCTTTCCGGAGTTTGCAAGATCCTTGACGGACTGCCCGTTCTTGTATTGGACGGATCCGCTTTCCTTCTTCGACCAGCCAAGGAAGACGAAACCGGAACGCGTGAAGGCGTTCTTGCGGAGCTTTGCCGCCTTTCCTACGACAAAAGACTGGTCCGCCATTTCCCCGGTTCCGCCGTTGGCGAGGAACCTGACCTTGAACTTTTTGGCCGGGAGTCCGCTAACGATCGTATCCACGCTGCTGTCGAGGCTGACATCCACCTTGACCGCCACTTCTCCCGCTCGTTTGTCCACAGTTCCAGAAGACTCGGGAGCCGCGCAGAAAGCCTGGACCCAATAATAATAATAGCCATCGTAGAAACAGCCGATTCCTATTTTTGAATAGCCCTTGTTAAGAATGTTATCCCGATGACCGGTGGAATTCATCCATCCTCCCATCACCGCTCCAGGGCTTCTCTGTCCCATGGCGATGTTTTCACCGACTGACCAGCAGAACTCGGGGAACGCAGAGAAACACCACAAGCCGTTAGGCCTGTCGTGGGAGAACTCAACAGCTATTTCAGCGGCCCGCATCATCGCGACGTCGGTAAGCTCTTCGACCATGACGACACTCGGCCTCCCCTCCTTGCTCCGCTCCTCGTTGACGTACTTTAGAACTTCCTGCGCGTACCCGTAAAGAAAAGTTCCCTCCACTCGCTCGTATGAAGCAGCGTGCGCGGAGAGAGAGAAACCGGCAACCGCAAGAAGCCCGGCCGCAAGACTAATCGCCGTTCTCGGGAACTTAGCCACGAGACGGGCACCAAAACTCGTAGAAGATCTTTTCATGTCAAGAGTCCCTTCTGTCCTTTGGTTTTCCTGTAGTATACCAAAAATGCGTGAATCCGGGCAAGTGCGGGAATCGGCGGGCGCATCCGCGCACCATTTGCGAACATCACTCCGGCATGTAAACTTCGCGGTTCGGATTTACATTTTGTGAATCACGAGCAGCCAAAATGGCAACCGTCCTTTCTTTCCATATCTCCATCTTTCTGCGAGGAATCGGACGTTCTCCGTTTTCTTTGCGCATCCGACGGCAATTGGCACGGCATATGCTAAGTACCTATGATATGAAGCGCACGGACATCAAGAAGATCCTGATCATAGGGTCGGGCCCGATAGTAATCGGACAGGGCTGCGAATTCGACTATTCCGGCTGCCAGGCGGTGAAGGCCCTCCGAAGGGAAGGATTCGAAATCGTGCTCGTCAACTCGAATCCGGCGACAGTCATGACCGATCCGGAAATGGCCGACCGCACCTACATCGAGCCCCTCACCGTCGACTCCCTGTCCGCGATAATCCGCCGCGAAAAGCCCGACGCCATCCTCCCCACCCTCGGCGGCCAGACGGCGCTCAATCTCGCAATGGAGCTGAAGCGCGCAGGCGTCCTCGACGAATGCGGCGTCGAGATGATCGGCGCCGACTCCGACGCCATCGCACGCGCCGAAGACCGCAACCTCTTCAAGGCGGCCATGTCGGAACTGGGCCTCGACATGCCGAAGTCAGGGAGCGCGCACACCCTTGCGGAGGCCGAGGGCGTCGCGCGCGAAATCGGCACTTGGCCGCTGATAATACGTCCCGGCTTCACCCTCGGCGGAACGGGCGGCGGCATTGCGCACGACCCCGGGGAATTCCGCGAAATCGTCTCGCGCGGGCTCGCCGCGTCGCTGAACAGCGAAGTCCTCGTAGAGGAGTCCCTGGTCGGCTGGAAGGAATTCGAGATGGAGGTGATGCGCGACAAGGCGGGGAACGCCGTCATCGTCTGCTCCATCGAGAACATGGACCCGATGGGCGTGCACACCGGCGACTCGATCACGGTCGCGCCGATACAGACGCTGACTGACCGCGAATACCAGGCGATGCGCGACGACTCCATCCGGGTCCTCGAGGCGATAGGCATCGCCACGGGCGGATCGAACGTGCAGTGGGCGGTCAACCCGAAGAACGGGCGGCGGGTTATCATCGAGATGAACCCGCGCGTGTCGCGCTCGTCCGCCCTCGCCTCCAAGGCGACTGGGTTCCCGATCGCGAAGATCGCCGCGCTTCTCGCCGTGGGCTACACGCTGGACGAACTCGCCAACGACATCACGAGGGTTACGCCGGCGTGCTTCGAGCCGGCGCTCGACTACGTGGTGGTGAAGGTGCCGCGATTCACTTTCGAGAAGTTCCCCGGAGCGGACACGCGACTCGGCACGCAGATGAAGTCCGTCGGCGAAGCCATGGCCATCGGCCGCACCTTCAAGCAGGCGTACCTGAAGGCCGTGCGCTCCCTTGAGGCGCCACTTGCCGGGCACGACGCGAGCTCCTTCGACCCGTGGTTCAGGCGCCAGCTGGACGAAATCGACAAGTTCCGCGCCTTCATGTCGCTGTCCGCCTCGACCGACTCGTCCGAGGCGCCCCGCCTCCCGCCGGAGATCCTGCGCCAGGCCAAGGTCTTCGGCTTCAGCGACAGGCAGATCGCGGAGGCAATAGGCTCCGACGAGGGCTCGGTGCGCAGGAGCCGCATCGCGCTCGGCATTCGCCCCGTCTTCGCGGAAGTGGACACCTGCGCCGGCGAGTTCAAGGCCGCCACGCCGTACTACTACAGCTGCTACGCCCCGGATCCTTCCGGAGACTCCGGAGAGTCCGCCGCTGACGGCGGCCGCAAGCGGAAGATAATGGTCCTCGGCGGCGGGCCGAACCGCATCGGACAGGGAATAGAGTTCGACTGGTGCTGCTGCCATGCGGCGTTCTCGCTGCGCGGGCGCGGATTCGAAGTCGTCATGGTCAACTCGAACCCCGAGACCGTCTCGACCGACTACGACACCTCGGACCGCCTCTACTTCGAGCCTCTCACGTTCGAAGACGTAATGGAGGTCTACGAACGCGAGGGCTGCGAAGGCGCCATCGTCCAGTTCGGGGGACAGACCCCCCTGAACCTCGCCGAAAGGCTGGAAGCCGCCGGGGTGAAGGTCCTCGGGACTTCGCCCAGGGACATAGCGCTCGCGGAGGACCGCGACTTCTTCCGCAGCCTCGTCGAGGAGGTCGGGGTGAAGCAGCCGCCCAGCGGTATCGCCCATTCGGTTGCGGACGCGCTGGACATCGCAGGGAAGATCGGCTACCCCGTCCTCGTAAGGCCCAGCTTCGTCCTCGGCGGACGCGGCATGGCGATAGTATACCACGAGGACACCCTGCGGAAGTACGTGGAGGAGGCCGTCCGGATATCCGAGGGCCGGCCGATCCTGATCGACAAGTTCCTGACGCATGCGACCGAGCTGGACGTCGACTGCGTCAGCGACGGGGACGAGACCGTGATCGGCGCGATACTCGAGCACATCGAGGCGGCCGGCTGCCACTCCGGCGACGCGGCGGCGGTGACGCCGCCCGTCTCGCTGTCGAAGGAGACGATAGACGAGGTAAATCGCATCGCGCGCACCTTCGCGGAACGCCTGAACGTCGTCGGGCTCATGAACATCCAGCTTGCAGTCAAGGACGGCGAAGTGTGGATGATCGAGGTCAACCCGCGCGCCTCCCGCACGGTACCGTTCGTCTCGAAGGCCGTCGGCTGGTCGCTGGCGGGCGTAGCCGCCCGCTGCATGGCCGGCGAGAAGCTGAAGGACATCCTCGGCACCGAGGCGCGGGGCAAGAGCCACTACTGCGTCAAGGAGGCGGTGTTCCCGTTCGTGAAGTTCCCGGGAGCCGACATAACGCTCACCCCGGAGATGAAGTCAACGGGCGAGGTGATGGCATTCGGCCATGACGCGGCGACGGCATACTACAAGAGCCAGATTGCGGCAGGGAGCCCCCTTCCAGATGACGGCGGCATAATCCTGTCCATCCGCGACGAGGACAAGGACGAAGTGGTGCAGCTGGCGAGGACACTGCGCGAACTCGGCTACGAAGTCTGGGCCACCCGCGGCACGTCCACGTCGCTCTGGAAGGCCGGCGTCGAGTCAAACGCGCTCTACCGCATATCGCTCGGGTCGCCGAACACCCTCGACCTGATTGACCGGCGCAAGGTGAAGTGGATCGTCAACATCCGCGAAGACGAGGAGTCGGCCGCGCACGACAGCCTTCGCATACGGTCCGCTGCCGTGGCAGCCGGGATACCGCTAACGACGACGCTCGCCGGGCTGAGCGAAGCCGTCAAGGGCATTGCCGCCATGAAGCGCGAAACGGCGTCCGCGCCGCTGTCGCTGCAGGAGTGGCAGAAAGCCTAGACGCCGGCGACGGTCACTTGTTGAGCTTCTTGGCCGTCAGGAAGTCCCACACGCGGTCGAGCCAGGTGTAGCTGCCTGTCCCCGGAGCGCTCTTGAACTGGAAGCAGTGGCCGCGCTTTGCATAGGTGTGGAGGTCGCACTGGATGCCCATCATGCGGAGCTTCTCCCACGCCTTGACGGAGTTCATCGAGGCCCAGACGTCGGCGTCGCCGTGCAGGAAGCACATCGGCGGAGTGTCGGCGTCGAACGAGAACTCCGGAACCAGCACGGCGTCGTCGTAGTTCCCGCCGCGCACGTTCGGAACGTCGGCGCCGTCGGTAAGCGAGTACGCCGGATATACGGGAACGGCCCACTGCAGCTTGGCCGAGGCGTTGTCGATTTCGTCGACAGGTTCGTACGCCGGCGTCCGCGCGTTGGTGGCCGTCATGAGCGTGAGGTGCCCGCCGGCGGAGAAGCCCATGATCCCGATGCGGTCCGGGTCGAGCCCGCGCGCGGGCGCCTCCGACCGCACGATGCGGACGGCGCGCTGCGCGTCCTGCCAGGCGCTCCAGTGCTTGGGCCGCCCGACTGCGCGCGGGCAGCGGTACATGACGACAACCGTCGTCATCCCCTTTCCGTTCAGGTAGTACGCGACCGGCGTCCCCTCGCCGTTGAAGTTGCAGAAGCCGTACCCGCCGCCTGGAACGACGACCTGTATCGCCTTCGTCTTCAGCTTCTCGGGGATGAACCAGACGAGGTAGGGGCGGTACGTCTGGTTGGTGGAGACGTCGGGCATGCGGCCCTCCGGCCAGAGGAACTCCTTCTCAGTGCGGAGCGTGTCGTCGGGCATCATCCTGTGGTCCAGGGCGATCTCGCGCTCCAGCTTCGACGTGAACTCCATCTGCGTCATGAACTCGATCGCGCGGTCGAGGCCGTGCGCGCCGTGGCCGCGGTCGGCGTAGAGGTGGAGCTCGGCGGGGATCTTGCGCTTCCTCAGCTCGCGGTAGCAGAGCGTAGAGCCGTTGGGCGTGTACGGATCGGTGCCCCCGTGGTGGAAGCTTATCGGGCACGTCTTGGCGTCGAACTTGAAGCACGGGTTTATCGCCGGAACCTCGGTCGTGCCGTCCTGCGGGCGGGCGATGCCGGGCGCAGAGCCTGCGGTGTTGTACGCCGGCGCGTTCGCTATGCACCAGTTGACGTGGCACGGCAGGTCGTCGAGCGCGTCGACCTTCTCGTACGCGGGCGTCAGGGCGCTCGTTGCGAGCATGGTGACGAGATGTCCGCCTGCCGACATGCCGATTATGCCGATCTTCTCGGGGTCGAAACCTCGAGCCCCGGCCTGGGAGCGCACGAGCCTGACGGCACGCTGGCCGTCCTCCCACGCGCTCTGGTAGCAGGGCAGGCCCTTAGCCCGCGGCGTGCGGTAGACGAAGTTGACCGTCTGGTAGCCGAGCGCCGTGAAGCGGTCGCGCCAAGTCTTGATGAGCCCCACGTCGCAGCAGCACTGGTAGCTGCCGCCCGAGACGAGGATCATGCAGCCTCCGTTGGGTTTCGCAGGCTTGTCAAACCACTCGAGATAGGGCATGGCGTGCTTCTCGCGCTGGAAGCCCGGCTCCTTCACCTCGTCCGTCATTGCGCCCATCTGGTGGGGCTGGAAGTCCGGTATCTTCCCCTCCGGCCAAACGGCCTGCCTCTCGCCGTGCCTCCATTCGGCCGCCGCGAACGCTCCAGACGCCATTGCCGCGGCGGCAAAGGCCGCCAAGCCGAGTCTCTTGATTTTGTGGAGTAGAGCATTCCGCCTCGGTTCTTCCGATGCGGAAGCCCCCTCATCAAACCGTGCGTGCAGATTTCCCGCACACGGCTTCCCGTGTGAAACTGGTGTCATCGGTATCTCCTTCTCGTGAGGGCTAAAAGCCCG
>JAFRBA010000075.1 GCA_017405115.1 Kiritimatiellia bacterium | reverse complement strand
TTGGCTCATTCCTTTGTAGGATTGGGCTTCTGCGCGTCGGTCGCCCTCCGCGCAGCCAATCTTCCTAACGGCACTTCGTTTTCTTTGCCGTACAGACTCCTTTCATTCTGTTAGCTCTGCCGAGCTTTGCTTGGCGCACCACGCCCTTCTGCCTTTCCGGCGGCAGCTTGACAAGGACGGACGTGGCGTTGAACACAAAGTTGTTGCAGTAAAGGATGTCGGCGATGTGATCCGTCCCGTCGCCTATGCCGACGCCGGCTTCGTCGTCGTCGTCGAGTCGTATGGGGAGTTCTATGATTCCGCCCATACGATGGGTGTACTTGTCAAAGAAGTCGAGCATCTCGTTTATCTTCCCGGAATAGTCGCGAGACGTGGCGTACTGCGCGCACGCCAGCATCACGAGATAGCGCGAATACGTGAAATTGTCGGAGAAATGGAACGGCGCCACCGCAGGGAATCGCTCCGATATCCTGTCGATCGTCCTTGTCGCGGCATCCTTGTACTTCTCGTCGCCCATCTGGAGCAGAAAGCTTACCATCTCGCCGTAGAACACCGGGTTGTCGTTCGTGCCTTCGCCCTTCCAACCTCCCTTGGAGAGGTTCGAGAAATGGCCGCTGTTGAGGCCTCGCCCGTCCATCCACATGAGAAACGCATCCGCCGCCCTTCTGGCCGATTCGAGGTATTTCACATCGCCGGTCGCCTTGTACATGTTTATCATAGCGAGCGCGTCGCGCCCCATGTCGGACGAATACACCTCATCGCCTGCTCTGCCCTCTCTCGGCGAAAACCACGAATAGAACCCTTCCGGCGACTGTACGCCCTCAGCAAGCATGAAGTCCACGAGATTTCTGCCGAGCTTCACCCATTCAGGCCGGTTCATCTTCACGCCTGCCGTGGCGAAAAGCGCACCCGTCAGGAGATGAGAGTCGGTCCTAAGCCCCCTGCGGTAGCCGAAGTCATCGGAAAGTATGGCCTCGCTCATCCCCTTCGACCCGTCTTGCGAATTCAGTATCCCGCTCCTGAAATGCCAGTCCAGCGCCTTTTCGAGCGCGACCTTGGGATCGTCCCCGCCTGACGGAGAGAGGAAGTCCGGCCATGTGGCGGAGAACGCACTGGCCACGATGTTGGTGTCCACGCCGGATATCCGGCCGAACTGCGACGCGTAGAACGTCCGCCACAACCCGTAGGGCCTCATGAACATGGGATCGAACTGGGTGATGTTGACGAGAGACCCGACGACCGCCCCTTTCCTCGACACGACTGTCGCCGGAAGGCGATGTTCCCCGGGCCTGTGGACGCCATGCACCCCGATGCAGTCGGAAACATGCGCCTCGCCCTTTATGATGAAGTTCTTGTCGCTGCCGCGTATGCCGGCGGGCAGATAGTAGCTTCGGCGGGCCTGCAGCACGTCCCCGTTCCATTCCACATACTCCTGGTTGAAGTACACGGGCTTTGCCCCGTACGTCTCCGTGCCGCATACATTCACGTCCCGGCTGAGATTCGTCGACGACAGGTAGCACTCCACCCAGAACCTGTTGCCCCGCGACTGCGAGGCCTTTATCCTCCTGGCGACGTCGGCAGACAGCTCTTGGACGACATGCCTGCCGGCGTTGTAGTCGGGAAGCAGAAAAAATATAGCATTTGTCGCAGAATCATACGGCATCGCCTCGGGGGTGTCGAACACCTGCACTGGCGATTCTCCGGCTATCCTGCGGAGAAACGCGCGGAAATCGTCAGTTCCTCCGCACACGCACCAAAGCCCCGCCCGTGGCTGAACCTGGTACTTCGCCCTGCTTGCGCCCGACGCGGCGACGGCAAGCAGAATCGCCGCAGCCGTCACTGTGAAATGCACTCTGTTCATCTCGCTGTATTATAACAAAGGTGATTTTGCATTTCAACGCGAAGGCAACTATCGCAGAGATTCCAAATGAGAGGTCGCCTGTCGGCTTCGCCGCCAGCCGCCCCTCATCTGGAATGTGGTTTGCTTCCGAATGTTCGACGCCACGACAGGCCAAGTGCAATCCTCCCCCTTTCCCCCATGAGGCAGGGGGTCCGGAAGTCTCGGCATGGGATTCGGGACGCCGCTCCCCGTCGCAATTCAGGTCACGAGGTGGAAGCGCCGCATGCGGAACTTGCCAACCGCGACGCGAGGCACTGATGCCAGGCCTATGACGAGCAGCGCCAGGAAGAGGAGCTTCGCCCACATCTCCTGCGTGGGCTTGCGGCATCCTTCCGAAAGGCGCGACAGCACGCCCGTGTCGAAGACCTGCCACAGGGCGTAGGCGATCTGCATCAGCACATGGTAGTTCCTCCCCGCCGTGTCGTCGTTGCAGAAGGTGTGCTCGAGCCCGAACCCGCCGTGCTTCTCGACGCGGAAGCCGCCCTCGATGTTCCACCGCCGCCGCCCCCACGCCACGACCTCCAGGGCGCGCTTCGCGTCCGTCACCTCGAAGCTCGTCGCGAACGCCCCGGAGTACGCGCCGGCACCCTCGGCACGCTCCCATGTGAAGTACGTCGCGACGCGGAAGTCCTCGCCGTCGCCGAGCTCGTAGGCGCACTCCCTCGCGTCCACCCACGAGACTACGCCGACCGTGCGCTCCGCCTCGTCCGGACCCTTCGCCCTGACCCAGTCGAACTTCCCGACACGCCGCTTCGCCGACTGCACGGCCTCGTGCACCCTCGGCATCGACCCCTCCTTGAACGCGAGGATGAACTCCCACTTGTTCTTCCGGCATGTCTCCATTATCGGCCTGCTGCAGTAGAGCGCGTCCCCGACGATGCAGAACGCCTGCCTCGGGAACAGCCTCTTCAGCCGCTCCGCCAGCCGCAGGAACGCCCGGTACTCGCAGTCCTGCTTCTCCCGATCGGAGTCGTAGGCGTCTACGGCCTCCGTGAGGAGCGGGATGTCCCAGCCCCACGGCGTGACGATCCGCGCCTCCAGCGCATACCGCCGCTTCTCCTTGTCGGAAAGCGCGCTCCCGCGCTTGCGCTCGCACATCGTCCCGTCCACTGCGACGCAGAGACAGCCCCACAGCATCGCGTCCCTGAACCACTTCGACCTGATCAGGTAGCGCACGAGCTGCACGAGCACGGACTCCAGAGCCGCCGCGGGCACGTCCGCAAGGAGATTCCGGCACGTCTGGGAGCAGGCCGTGTGCAGCTCCGGGTCGTCAGGGTCGTATGGCTGGCCGGAAAGCTCGAACACCGACTGCGAGTGCGCGCGCGTGTTGCGCGCCACGTCCATCTGGTTGCGGCTCCTCAGGTGCTGGAAGAACCCGAGAATCACCGTCCAGTACAGCGTCAGCGACGAATACGAGCAGTTCTCGTCCTTCCGCGTCCCGACGATGCCGACGAGAAGCGGATTGAGAACCCGGCGGAACGGTTCGATGAACCCCCTCAGCGCCCTGAGCGCTTCGCCGCAGTCCGGCTGCGCGGCCGGCCTGCGGCCGAAGAACCTGAACTTGTGCTGCCCCCAGTCGTCGCCTTTCTCGGCGCAGAGGACGCGAGAATTGACCTCGAGCAGTCGCCGAGCTCCTTCAAAAGGCCCTTCGCCTCCTTCCAGCGCCGGATCCAGCCCCGCACCTCCTCCACCGAGGACATGGGCACGTAGAGCGTCTGCGTCTTCCCATTCACCTTGCGCGTCAGGTGCCAGTGGGCCGCAGAGCCCGCCGTCACGCGGGAAAGCGACCCCTCTATGACCTGCCCGTCCGTGAGCAGCCTCTTCAGCCTGCTCGCCACCCGCCTGTACGCGGCCGTACTTCTCGTTTTTTTAATCATAGGCGTAATTATACTTATATTTCCGGCGAAAGTCAAGGGGGCGGACGCGATTTTTTACAAAAAGTTTCCGGGGCGCCCCGGCCAACGCGCCGGAACGCCCCGAACCCAACGGCATAAAAGCAGCCTTTACGGATTGAGACTTATTCTACTTTTGGAATCCCTGCCCCGTTTGACGGTCACGCGGGACGCGTGACCCTACCTGTCGGCGGCGCGATGAGGTCATCGCGCCCTACCATCGCCGCTCGACGGGCGGACACGAATCGAGGATATAAGAAAACCTCTACTCGCATCTCAGTAGAGGCTGTAGGAATTGCCTTGTTGGAAACACGAGTAGAGGCAAACGCTATCGCGTTTCCTCTGCCAAGTGCCGCCCAACTTGAAACTCTCACATTTCCATCGACGACCGCTTTGCAGCGCAAATTGTCTATTCGACGGGCCGTTGCCCGCCTATGCCCCGGTTAGTGGATTGTTGTGGTTCCTTTCAATTCAGATTTGGCTTCGTCTGGTCTTGCAACCAGAAGCGCTCTTGAAATCTTGTATGTCGCTACCGTGAAAATGACAAAGCCGACAAGTCCAACGACCGTTCCCAGAAAACGGAATTCAGGGAATGTTCCATAAATGGCAATCAACGTCCCTAGGAGACCAATTAGAGAACCTGACACGGTCGCCGAGAATGACAAGAGAAACTGACGATCCGACATCGTTTTTGCCGCTTTGGCATCTTTCTCGGCTGATGCCGCCGCGTCCATCTGTCGGCTGCGCTCTGCCTCCGCCTCTGCCTCTCGTTTTCGTTCACGAAGAGACATAATCTGCGGTTCTATTTCAAGCAATTTGAATCTGACATCAATCTAAGTCAGAAATAGCATTGTCCAGTCTTTGAGAATCGCATTCTTTGACCTGACCAGAAGTCTCAATGAACCTTCGCGCCAATGACGCACGCTTGAGAATTTCTCTCCATCCCGGCAGAACCGTCTCAAATTCATCAGCGGTTACATCATATTCTCTAAACGAGGCAACAGTTTCCAACAAGCACAAAATCGTCGCCTCTTTCGCATCGTACAGCGCACGTTCACAATGCCTATACGCCTTAAACAAATCCTCTTTCGATTCTTCGGCATTTGCCTCTGTCCCAGCCCTCAATATGTGCTGTCCAGCATATCGAAGTTCATTCAGCGGAATTGTCAAATTATCAAGGCCAATACGCTCGTACAGTTTTATCGCCGCCTCGGCCTTTGAATAAAGCGACCTGACTTCTTCAACGCTCGGAGAAGTCATACTCTAAAATCCTTTTCTTCCGAGCCAATAGCTCTTCCTCAGACAAAACAGGAAGACGAGACAGTGCGACACTTCCGCGTGCCGTCAGTCTATTTGACGCACGCACACTTCCAACATGAACATCCCAATGCGAAGCCGGAGTACGATCAACCTTGACAAACTTTGGTGTGACGTGAACCAGACTGGCCGTGTCCGTAAACGCCGACTTGAGAATATCCTTGAATGTCGCCATGTTGTCGCCTCCTTTCTCCTTCCTTGTAATTAAAAGCTGAACTGGTGCGGCGGCGGGATTGCCGCCGCACCAGTTTGCCGCGCCGATATTACATCTCGGCGAGCTTCTTGAGGAGGGCGTAGTTCTCCTTGAAGCGCGTTGTGCGTGTGGTGTACCATGCGCCCGAACGCCACCCGTTCTGCGATTCTCCAATCAACATTGTCGTTTGTCGCAGCGCCTGTCAGTTTGCCGCGCTTGTTACCGTTCGCCAGCCCATCTTCAACCGTCCTTCAACCGCCACCTCAACCATTCTCCAACCACCTTCCAACCACCACCCACACGCTCATCGCCCAAGCCTCCTCCCATCTGTCGCGACAAGGCAGGACATACTAATCCCTCCCCCAACGCGCCGAGACACCTCTTGCAACCAAGCCCAAACAACGAAAAGGCGGGCGGGCCGATGCCCGCCCGCCCAGGTGTGCCCGCGAAACGCGCGCCGCCGCGGTCTACTCTACGACCAGCCTGATCGGCACGCTGCGCGTCTACGAATTGACTTTGGGGTCGATGTTCGTGAGGCTGAAGCAGAGCTCGGCGTCGTATTCGCCCGCCTCCTCCGGCGCGTGCTCCAGCGTGACGACGGCCGTGCCTCCCGCCATGGCGCCGAACGCCGCGGGATAAGACGCGCCTCCAGCACGGACCTCCGGGCCGGAAAAGTGAAGAAAGTTTCAATGGATTGAAATGCGAAAGCGCAACGGATTGAAAGGCAACGGCGCATCCGATTGACGCGACGACTTCCATCCGATTGAAGTGCGCGCTTCAATCGGATGCGCTTCCGCGAGTGAATCGGATTGGAGTTTGCGATTGCATCCAATGGACATAAAAAGCCCCTTCTTTGGGTCAAAACAGTCATTCCCCGCTACGCTTCCCGCGCCGTCTTTCGCGCGGCAGCCGCCTCCCACGGCAACCACCAGCCCATCCGCAATCGGCCTCGACCGTCATTTACACCTCCTCTACGCCCCCTAAGACGAGGTAATTTCGCCAAATCCGCCAGAATCCCGCTAAAATTGAAGCGGCAAACAGTGCCCCTCCCAAAAATTCGCATAATACAACGCAAAATCTGGTTTGACATCGCCTTTCATTTGGGGGCAAACGCAACCTCAAGACCCTACCAGTAACTCATCTCGAATTCCAGCACTCCACCTCTGACAAGGCTTGAATGCGATATGCGCCAATCCTTCAGTTCGACACCATTCAACATTACACGCTTCACTCGCCAACGGTTAGGAGCGTAGTTCTTCACGCGAATCTCAAGCGTCACCGAAACGTATGGTGCGCCCAAACACAGTCTTGCGCCACGTACTATGGGCGAACCGATTTCGTAATAACCGCTCACAGGGTCAAGCGGATAAAAACCAAGCGCAGAGAGGATGTACCACGCGCTCATCTGCCCGCAGTCCTCATTGCCGTCGAACCCCTTGCGATTGGCGGAGTACGCCCGCGCCAGGATCTCGCGGACTCTCCGCTGGGTCTTCTCTGGTGCACCAAATCGGTTGTAGAGATAGGCAACGTGGTGCGACGGCTCGTTACCGTGAATTGACAGATTGCCGCGCTCCGGCCGCCAAAAGAGCTTGTCAAAGAACTCATCCAGACGCCTTACAGCAACCTCCTTGCCGCCCATCAGCCCGGCAAGCACCTCTGGGTCGTGCGGCACGCACCAGACCGCCGTCTCCGGACGGCACTCCGTGTAGGCTCGCTTTGCATTCGCTTCAAACGTACCGTCCGCCCGTCTCGGAAGAAACAACCCCGCCAATGCACACCAGAGGTTGGTGTACGCCTTGTTCCTGTCTGCAAACGAGAAATCCAGAGTCCGCGACACCGATTCGTCCGTCTCGTCGCATGCGACATAGCCGCGCTTCATATAGCTCGTCAGTCCTGCCCGCGTTTCGGGATATTCGCCGTACTCCTCGCGGTCTCGCCAACGCCGCGTCGCATCGAACCTCTGGGGAACCGTGCGGTTCTTGTATATGGCTTCTCGTGCAAGGCTATGATCAAAACCCGTGAAGCCTTTCACCATCGCCTCTCCAAGAACGATTTCGGCTGGTGCACCGGACATGATGCCAGTATAGCCGGGATTCGGCCACTTCGGAAGCCATCCGCCCTCGCGGTACATTTCAAGAAGCGACTGCATCATGCCATCCACCCGTTCCGGCGCAATCAGCGTCAGCCACGGATGTTCGGCGCGGTAGGTGTCCCACAGCGAATAGCAGCTGTACATCGTCCCGTCATGGACCCCGTCGTCAAACGCGGAATAATACCGTCCCTGCTCATCGATCTGGCGCGGATAAAGCAACGTATGGTAAAGGCCAGTATAGAAAATCGTCTTCACGTCCTCCGGCGCGTCGATCTCGATGCGGCAGAAATACTTCTCCCATTCGGCCTTCGTTCTGGCAACCACCGTCTCAAACGATTTGCCGCCAATCTCGGCCTCAAGATTCCTTCGCGCCTGTTCAAGCGAAATGAGAGAGACCCCAATCTGCATTCCGTCCTTGACATGCTTCACGCACCGCCATCCCTTGAAATTCGGAAGCCGACGGCCAAGGTTCCCGTCGTCGCGGTTGGGGTTGTATCCATCCAGGAGCCGCACGTCACGCAGATCACCGCGCAGCCATGCGGCATGGGCTGTGGCCGTGTACTCGAACACGCGCCCACCCGCCCTCACGCAGCCGAGATACGGCGTGTATTCTGCATCCTCAATCTTTGCCGGCTCAATCGATATGCGCACCTCTCCCCAGTCACCCATCCAGATAGCTGGCTGGCGAGTTAGGATGAAACCTATAAGAGTGTCGTCGGCTGAGTTGAAGCTCAATTGTCCGACACGATTGAGGCGCGTCATAGGAACCATCTGGAACGACCCGAACGGAACGCCCGTATAAGGCATCATCCCACCGTATTCCGAACCCAATCCCCCCGTTCCAATCAGAGGATCGACATATTTCATGGAATCGGCAAGAGCCGATGTCCACATCGCCGAGGCGAGGATTGCCCAGCCAAACGTGATTGTTCTTTGTCTCATGCTGCTATCAATTGAATACCAGGCCAATTATAGCATAGCACCCATTCTCCCGCCGTCTCTCAGCGATTAAAAGCCGTATGTACGGCTCATTGCCGATCTGCCAGGGCAGACGGCTCCGAGGCCAGGAGCAGACTACTGCAACTGCCACGCCGTGACACCGTTCTCACGCCATTTTCTGCACAAGGAATGGCGCAAGCCATTTTACGGCAAATTGATCCTGTGTTCACCTACACCAACTTCCCTCGTCGATCCATCGAACATGACTACCTCTGCAAGAGTTCCTCGAGGCACAGCCAGACGCAACAAAATGTCCCTGCCGCTACCGCATCGCGTCCATTCGGCGGTGATTTCGCCATGTGGCGTGGGAACCGTTGCCTTCGCCCAGTCCAATGCGGACGGCGGATGCGGATTGACCGTGAATTTCCTGAAGCCCGGTGCCTTGGGACGCACGCCGACAATGTATGCATAGGCCCATGCGACAAAATCGCCAAACATCACATGGTTACGCGATGCCCGCCCGCCGAAACTCTCCCACAACGTCGTCGCGCCACGCTCCAACCAGTTTGCGAAACCTGGCTCATCCTTGCGCATTATCAGCTTCCAAGCCAAATCGGTCTCCCCCGCATCAGACAACGCACGAAACACGGTACGTGATCCGAGTATTCCAAAATCAATCATATCACCCTCCGCGTGAACGGCCTCTACAAGTTTCTTCCTTGCCTCGCCTACAAGCGCATCCGGCACGAGTCCAAACTCCAGGGCCACAGCCTGCGCACACGGAAGGCCTGGGCCATATCTGCCATCGCCATGTCCGAAGTCCCGGTTAAAGGACGCCTTGATCTTCTCCGCCTCGTGCCTAAAAAAAGCTGCGTCTTTTCCGAACCCGAGAATCTCGGCTGCAGCGGCAGTTTCGCACACCGATGCGTATGCAAACGCGAAAGAAGTAAGGGAAGACGGCACTCGCGGAATCCACCATTTTTCCGAATCGTCGATTTTGGCCGCGCACCAGTCTCCAAGCCAGTCTCGCGAGCCTTTCGACAAGACATCCGGCAATTCGGAGATGAGTTTGCGAACATATTTCCGCATTCCCGGATACGCTTCCGACAGGAAATCCCCGTCCGAGCGAAATCGGTAAACAGTCCACGGAATCGTCGTAAGCGCCGCGCCCCATGCCGGTCCGCGTGAACAAGAATACGAATCAATCCCCCAACCCGAATCTGGGACTATCGCCGGAATCGCGCCAGACGGACTTTGCTGATCCATTATGCTCCGCACCCAGCACCTATACGCGGCGGCGTTACCGTCCCCGCCGTATGCGTACTGTGAAAACTCGACCACAAGCGCGGCGTCACCAAGCCAACCATTCTTCTCCCGATGCGGGCAATCCGTCGGGACACCATCCGTGAAATTGCATTCATACGCAAGCTCGGCAGCCGCCACCAGCCTGTTGAATGTCGCGTCCGAGCACTTGAATGTCCCGGCCTTCGGGAACGCTGTTCGGACAAAGCGCCCCACGACGTCGCCAGCAGTCGGGAACCTCCGACATCCCCGCAGCGTGACATACCGAAATCCGTTGTAGGTAAAACGGGGCTCGTAGATCTCTCCGTCCACTCCGGCGGACACGAAGCGATCCGTCTGAAAGCCGGCCGTAGCGGGATCGACAATCCGGCATAATTTCGGAGAAGCCAATTCTCGAGTATGTTGATCGATATGCCTTTTGCCTTCGGAAGGATGGCGCTCGTCATATCGTATCGACACCACATCGCCATCGCTCAAGCCGGAGAATCTTATCCGCGCCCAGCCCGCCATGTTCTCGCCGAAGTCATACAGCATGGAGCCGTCCGCGAGAGGCTCGACTTTCTTCACGCAAACTTCCCGCATCACTTCCGCACCAGGATGAGTCGACTCGGTCAGCACGCCGACCGGCGGTGGCACTTCACGCGCAAAGCGTTCCGAAGGCGGATCCGACGGTCTGGAAATGACGACCTCCCCCTCGCGGAAGTCGTTGAACGCGACCGGGGATGCGACCAGACGCCATGTGGCATCTGTCGAGACCCGCCGCACGCCATTCTTGCCGAACAGCTCCAGCGTGGCCATGCCGCGCGGGAAGTCGCGCCACGGAGCCTTCTCGAAGCCCCATGCATCGCAGGAACGCACATTGTAAAGCCCGTTGCCTAGGATGATGCTCAGCTCATTTGTCCCGCCCATGACAAGATCTGTCACGTCATACACGGAGTAATACACACGCTTCCCGTAATCGGTAGGAGTAGGATCAAGCACCTTGCGTCCAACTTTGCGACCGTTAATCCGCGCCTCGTAGTACCCTACGCCGGTCACTGTCAGCACAGCGGAAGTGACACTATTCGCGACAAAGGATTTGGCAAATGCCGGTGCCTCGGAGTCTGGAAATCCTATCCAGCGGGCGTCCGGCGAAAACCCACCGGACGCCGACGCCACGATCATTGCGGCGGCGATGCATGTGGAAGGACTCATGCCGGGCCTGTCGTCATCTGAACTTTATGACCGTTCCGACGCTCGACACGCGGAGCGTCAGCAGCCCGTTGTTGAACCTGAGCGTCGCCTTCGGCGCCGGGTCCCAGGCGGAGTACCTTGAATCGATGGTCAAACCGGACGAGTCGGGCGCACCGATGACGCCCGAGCATTCAGCCAGCTTGTACGTATGGCCGGACACGTCATCGAGTCTGGCGCTGGGGGAGAGTTCGACGCGCATGGCGTCGCGCAGATACACCTTGCCCGAGGTCCTGACCATCGGCTGTGTCAGGTTCGCGGCCGAGACGGATATAACTCCATCCTGAAACGAAACAGGAACAGACACTTGGGCGGAGATCGGGCCTTGGCAACCACGTGCGACAACCAGCTCGCCACTGCCAGTGACACTTCCCGTGAATCCGCTCCAGTCCGTGGCACAGAAACGTGCGCCGTTCCTTAGCACAACATCGCCCGCTCCCGACATTGCATTTGTTGTGATATGCGAGCCCTCTACGGCAAACGCGGCACCGCTAGAGACTGCAACCGTGGAACCGACCGGAAGGACCTGCTTCTGTCCGCCCGTCTCGAACGACCTGGCGAGCGCCTTCACCTCATACGGGGTCAGCTCACAGTTGTATATCCGCAAGTCGTCTATGTAGTTGTTTGCCTTCTGCCCTCCCAGGCCAGGTTGCCAGTTTACATATACATTTCCAGATGACGGCAGATCGCACCAGACGTCGTTGTTCTTCTTCACAAGAATTCCATCGCGATAAAGGCGCATGACATGCGACTTTGGATTGTAGGTCACGGTCCAGTTAATCCAATTGCAGTCCATCGTGCGATTACAGTCAGATATATCCGCCTTGAGGTTGTACTCGTTTGCGCCGTTGTGCACTTGCGCATTAAGCGTTCGCGGAGTGCCGCCATAGCTTATGTAGAACCTTTGGGCCCAGTTGTCCGTACCCAAGTAAACGATAGGCAAACCACTATCCGACCGAACAGGCATCGCACGCACAGACAAAGAAAACGGACTCGTGCCAATAGGCGTCCCCTGCGGGAGAGAATTGTCTGCCATCCGCATCGCTGAGCCAAGGAGCATCTTGCCGAACGGCGAATAGGAAGATGACAAGGTCGCTGTCGAGGATGCCGGCGAGTTGGCGACAAGATCGCCGCTTCCCATTTCGTTCTTGCCAGGGTTAGCGTCGTCGTCGAATTTCCAGTGCGCGACAGGGGCGGGCAGCGTCTCCCGCTGGAAGGTCGCCTCGCCAAGCAGCGAATATTCGCGCAACACCTCCGATTCCGAAAGAGCATGGTTCCATACACAGACATCGTCCATGTTGGCGGCGAGTCGATGTCCATATTCACTAGTCCCAAACGTAAGCGCACTTAATGGAGTAGCGTTGGCTTTCTCCATTGTAACAATCCCGCATTGAGATTCGCCAAGGAGGGCACCATCGTACCACAGCTGGATTTTGCCATCCCCATAGGAACACACGACATGATGCCACTTGCCATCACTAATTGTGTCCGCCGTAGCATAGACGTTTAATGCGTCAGAGGTCTTGGTGAATTCATCGACAGACAGCCTGAACTGCCTTGTGCTTGCATTGAGCCACAACATGAACATGCTGCGAGCCGACCAGTTCCCACGCCTGAAGATGTAAGTGGTCGTGGTGCAGTCCGAAAGATTTGGCTTCATCCAGAAACTTATCGACCCGGCAGAATTGTATTTCCAGAATCCATTGTCAGCAGTGAGTGCGAATGTCGGAACAATAAAATACTGTTGCGACCATAGCCTCAAACCTGGGCGTCCGCCAACGCCATCCGAAACCTGTCCACCATTACCGCTCGGAAATTCAAGCGCAATGCCAGTGGGGCCGCTGTCTGCACCAAGGCTCGCAGAATCGTCAAACGTCCATTGCGCAACAAGTCCGGGACGCGTCTCCGGACGTCTTATGCAGAGCGTTCCAGCATTTACCAGCGCATCGCCCGTCCATGAGTTCGCTCCTGCAAGCGTCAAGTCGTAACTGGAGCCGGACTTCACGAAATCACCGACGCCGGAAACTGCGCCCTCAAAGCGCGAGGACGCGGCAGCATTGGTTCCAGAGACGGTCAATGTTCCGCCGGACGCGACGCTGATACGTCCGGCTGGGCTGTCGCCGGATACTATGCCCAGCGTCTGCGGAGCAGCGAATGCAATCTCGCCGCCACCATCCACGCGCATCTCAACGCTTGTTGGCGCGCTCACCCCAGCACTGAACGACGCACGACCGTTCAGGACAGAAAAAAGGCCGGTATAGTCAAGTGCGCCCGTCCAGTTGTAGTCCTGTCCGCCGGACATAATTATCGAGCCTGTTCCACGCGTGGGCATCTTCATGTTCACAGCGGCTTGGGATGCAACTTGATCGGCGCTCGTCAACCGCAGCAATCCACCCTCAAGGCGAAGGGTCGTTCCAGTGTCGCCGCCGTTGAGCCGTCCTACCTTGACATCACCTTCGACGGCAACGACAGAAGTGTTCCATGGCGTAAACCATGAAGTCTGCAGGTTCATGTTTGAACAAAGCCGCATAGTCGTACCGCCGCACGGCTGGTAGTCGCGCGAGCGCGTAGCATACGCTCCATTGGGGCGAAACTCAAAGGTTCCATCGCCGGAAGTGGCAACCCTTCGGTCGTTTCCAGAATATTCCTCCGTATTGTCCGGTTGACGCATGCGGCATATTATTGTATTCCCTGCGGCAACTGAAATCCATGTGTCCGGGCCGAATTTGAAAGACGCGCCATCCGTGTCGTCCAGCGTTATCCGCCCGCGGTTCGTGGCATTGAAGGTGATGCCGCCGATCTTTAGCGAGGACGACGTGTTCGTCACCACCGCTCCGTCCGAGAGTGCGTTCAAGTTCCACGAGCAGAACGAATCAAGGACCTGCTCGTCTGTCAGAGATTCGCTGCCTGACGCGCGCACAATCGTCCAATTCGCGGCATTCATCCAGTTTCCACCCGATGCAGGGCCAGACCATGTGCAGGTCGCCACGTTCGCCGCACTGACGGACATTGCGACACACGCCGCAAACGCCGTGATGCACGTCATTGCATTTCTGTGTTCGTATTGCATGCTGTTTCTCCTTTTGTTGATCGATTTTACTTTGCAAGATCTATGTTGCGGGTTTCGCCGAACCGAACCCTTCCGGGCAAATCATCCTGGGCCGCGTCAAGTTTTGGGCCGTTGTAGATCATCCTGCTCCATGTCACATGACCGTTCCCTTCGTGTATCTTAAGCCCGGAAACGGTTTTGCACACATGACCGGCATCCACTATTGCGGAGCCCGACGGAATCTTGAACGCCACGGCATTGGCGTCTGCCGCGCCGCGCACTCTTGCGTTCCAGAAATAGGAACAGCTGAACAGGCGCTGTTCCCAACCCTCGCAGAGGTATCCCGTGACGCCCGTGTCTGCATAGCAGTCCCTGAGGATGTTGGACGCGCCTTTCTCCCCAAGCCAGAAACAAACGGAGTCCTTCAGCATCTCCGGCAGTTCGCCGTCCTTCGCAGGTGGAACGCACCCGCCCCACACGTGACATCTGGTGAATCGGTTGGAGCTTCCGTATGGAACATGCACGCCAACCGTCCAATCGACAATCACAATGTCTGTGTAATGGCTGTCGCTGCCCCACACGTACAGGGCGGTGTTTCCCGCCAACCCCCGCTTATTGCAGACGAAATATAGGTTGTCGGCAATGAGTTCGCATCCGCCGCGCACATGCAGGCCATACTTCACGCCGTTGTGGAACTGTATATCCCGCATGGTGTAGTGGAAGAAATTCGCCACGCGGACGCAGTTCGCAAGTCCGTTTCCGTCCACACGTCCACCCTTGACGAAACAACCAAAGTCGAAATACCTGGCATAATTGTCCCAGCTCTTTGCAAAGCCGATGTTCAACACATATTCCATCTGCCTGACAGCTTTAAGAATCGCGTTCTTGTGCATCAAAAGCGAACATCTGTTTGTCATGTACACCATTGAGCCGATTTCGTAGATGCCGGCAGGGACGGACACTACTCCGTTTGGAGCGGAGCCTATGGCTCGTTGAAGACGAGGTGCGTCATCCGACTCGCCTGCCTTGCGCGAAAAGGCAGAAAGCGAAACGTCCGCCAGACCGGAACACTCTGCAGCCGGTGCAATATATGTTTGCACGGCAATTCCGCAAAGCACTGCAACAGCGAAAAGTTTGAACTTCATCTGAGACTCTCCTTGCTATTTCAGTCAAAATGCAATAGGGCGAACGAATGCGCAGGCATCAGCACGCAGCCCTGCGGACATTCGATTTCGACGTCAGTTCTCTCAGCATCCGTGAGGCGACAAGCCAACGCCTTCCTCGAACCGAAATCGACCGTCACCTTACGAGCGTTCTGGGAATCGTTAATGACAAAAACTGCCGCGCCCTTCTCGCCTCTCGCCGCCGAAGCCCATAGACCGTCCACGCCCTGTCCGCCCGCGACGCTGCACTTCACCGCAGTGCCCAACCGATAGAGCACATTGAAGTATTTCAGCGCATAAAATGCCTTGCCTGGCTTTCTCTCGATCGGATCAAAGAGCGGAGCGTAACGACTCATCGCATCACATCTGGCATCGTATATATTTGCCATATCAAGCCCATCGGTTATTTGCGCAGCAACTATAAAAGCAGCTATGCCAGAGGCCAGCGACGCTCGTTTCCAGAACGCTCCGCTTGTATCGCCGCACAGCCACTCGTTCAGATGTAGTTCAACATTCCCATATCCCGCCTTGCGAAGGAGTTCCCGATGATAGTCCGTGTGCGACTTTACGAGATCCGGCGTGATATAGCCGTGGAACGAAAAGAAATCAAGTGGACAACTCCGCTCCTTTATGAAGTCGCAGAATTCCACAAAGCACCTGTGCCTGTACGCCTCCTCCTCGGGAACGCTCTCGCCCTTCATCTCGAACGTCACGTTGTGCGCAGTACATTTTCCGTAGCCGCCAATATTGAGATGGGGGAACTTGGACTTGAGATGCTTCGACGCAACCTCGTAAAATTCGCAGAACTGCCGCCAAGTGCCGCGCCACATGGCGTTGCGGTTGTCGGGAAAGTCATCTGCCTCGTTCCATATTTCCCAATAGGCGATCTTCCATCTATAACCGTCAGCCCAACCCTCTGTATAGTGTCTAATGACGTGTTCGCAGATTCTCGCCCACTTCGCAAAGTCCTTCGGCGGAAATATACGGTACGCCTTGACAGTGCGAGCAAACACCTCAATCGTCACTCCAAGGCGAAAATACGGCTCAACTCCGTTGTCCACAAGCGCCTTTAAGTAGAGATCGGTAAAGGCGAAATCGTAATTCGCCGGATCGTTCTCGTCCGCGCCAAAGTCGCGGAACAAGTTTGGAATGTCAACGAACAAGTTGCCGCCGAACGCACCGCCAACATCGTGCAGCCGCGCATACGGCACACCCGCCTCGTTCAGATATCTAAACATGGAAAAATCCGACTTGCCCAGCAATGGTCCTTGCCCAACCGAATGGACGGGCTTGACAGAACCGATACCTTCGGCGAATTCAACAGTCAACTCAGCGGCACATGCCACATATGACGCCATTGACGCGAACGCGAACACCACGAACGCGACACGACGTTCTTTGAAAATACGACCCCTCATGACCTTGTCTTTCATTTCGGCGTGAATATCATACCATATCTCATGGACATGATTTCCACATCGGCCTCAAAAAGCCGTATGTACCGCTTGGGGGATTGTGGCGCGGACGCTACATGTCTGCGAGCGAGAGCAGGCCGGACTTGTGCCTGAGACTGCGCTTTTCGGGATTCTTGCTGAAGAACGCCTCTATCTTCGCCTGTAGCTTCGCGTCGCTGAAACGCTCTGGATCGCGCTTGATCGCATAGAACGCGATCTCACCGCCAAGCTCGTCTTCGCACACGAGGTCGATCTCCTCGGCGCCCTTGCGATCCCACCACGCCCCCATCTTGGCATATGACGTCGTCTCGGCGAACTTCCAGTGGAAGTATCGCTCGAGCGCGTAGCCGCTGAACACATCGAAATCCCGCAGTGCAATTTCGCGCAGCTGGTCGTACCGCTCAAGCTAGATGTAGCCCCTGTACCTGAACACAAAGCGGAACCAGAATCGGAAAAAGCAGTCGTCGATCTGGTAATGGCAGTTCTTGCCCGTCGGTTTGCCGAAGACGGGCTGCTTCTTCGACACCAGTTGATACTGCTCTTCAAGCTTGGTAAGATAGCCATTGACGTCCACCCCTGTCAGATTCTTCAGTTCCGCAGTCGTCGTCGCTCCAGAGGCTATGGCCGAGAGAATCGTGAAGTAGATGCCGTAGTCCGGACCGAACTCCTCGGCTAGGATGGCACGACCCTCTGGCAGATACGACGAACCCGGCGAGAAGATGGCGTTGACCATCTGCTTCCTGGTAAGTGCCTTGGCGCCTGTCATCATATTAACATAACGTGCCACGCCGCCCGTCACCGTCCAAAGGGCAAGCAGGTCTTCCGGCGTATAGTTGGGCTTCAACTCGGACAGTATCTGCTTCAGCAGGGAGACCTTGAACGGCTTGAGCGTAAAACTCGCCGTGTTGCGTCCATACAGCGGTTCCCCGTCGTTGAAGAATATCTTGTTCATCAATCTGTTTATGCTTCCGCACACCACAAGGTTGATTTTCGATGATACATGATATTCATCCCAGACTGCGGCGACTTGGCTGAATACGGCATTGTTGATCCTGTCAAACTCCTAAAACTCGTCGAGGACAACGGTAAACCGGCTCGTCTGCGACGCCTTCATGATTATTCGAAACAACTCCAAAAATGTCTCGCATGTGCCGAGAATTCCAAGATTGAGAATCTGCTCCACTTCCACCTGAAGTTCCCGACAAAGCATCCTCTCGCTTTGCCGAGTAATTGGCAGATGAACATACGGAATCACTCCATCGTCAAGCGCGTTGCGTAAAAGCGCCGTCTTGCCGACACGCCGACGCCCTGTAATGACGACAAACTGCGCCTCTTCGGCGGAAACATCCCTCCACTTGCGAAGCATTTCCACTTCTTCTTCTCTTCCAACAAACTTCATCTTCTCCTCCTTTTGGAAACGACCGTTTTGAAAACGGCAGTTTTGAAAACGCGCATATTATCTCAAATCTTTGCTATCAAGTACCACCCTACCGTTTATCTGGCTACCTTCTTGAAAGCCGTATGTACCGCTTAGTCGATGAGTGCGCGATGTCCCTTCGCATAATATGATATAATTCAAGGCATGGAAAGCATGCAACAGACAATATTTGAGACGCTGCGGCAAGAGATTCTTGACGGAAAGTTCGCAGAACAAGAGAAATTTCCTAGCGAAGAGAGTCTTAGGCGACGCTTTAAGACTTCACGGAACACCCTGCGCCTCGCGCTTTCACGTTTGAAAGAAAGCGGTTTCATCGAAACACGAAACGGTGCAGGAACGTTCCTCAGCACAACGGCGCGAAACATGACAGGACGTCTCGGGTTGATAATCCCCAGCATTGCAGGTGGCGAGATATCCCCTCCAATCTGCGCGGCGATTTCAGAAGCCGCCCGTGAAAACGGCTACTCGCTCCTGTTCGGCTCTTCTTCTTCGCCAGATCCGAAAATCAGAGAAAGCCGCGCAATTGCGCTGGCGCATGAATACGTCGAGCAGCATGTAGCTGGCGTTTTTCTGGAGCCGATCGAGCGCACGAACGACCCAGAAAGCGTATCACGGGAAATAATCATGATTCTTTCAGCAAACCACATTCCCGTCGTGCTTCTCGACAGAGACATTGTGGAACCGCCAAATAGAAGCGAATTTGATGTAATCGGCCTCGACAACGTGCAGATAGGCTATCGTCTTGCCTGCCATATGCTCAAACAGGGCGCAAGACGTATCTGCTTCTGCGCGTTGCCGTGCTCGGCTCCGACAATCAAGATGCGCGTGCAGGGCGTAAAACTATCCGTCCTCGACGCCGGCCTTTCCTGGACATCCTCAAACGTGTGCATCGCCGATTGTGATGACATGAAGACATTACGCCGTCTGTTCGCTTCGCGGAACCCTCCGGACGCCATCATCTGCGGAAACGACATCACGGCAATCTCGCTGCTGAAACGTCTCTCTTCCTTGAAGATCAAAGTCCCGCGCGACTGCTTGGTCGCCGGAGTGGACGACGTGCGTCTTGCGGCACTTTCCAATCCTCCGCTTACCACGATTCGCCAGCCCTGCCGCGAAATAGGCCGCGCCGCAGTGACAGCCCTAATCGAGCGGATCCGCACTCCCTCTATTCCACCGCGCCAAATTCTTCTTGACGCCCCGCTCGTCATACGCAAATCAACGACCTCTGCAAAGCGGTCCAAGCTTGAGTCTTCGGGAAGGAGTACCTCCTATCTGCTTTTCGCGTAGTCTTTGACACGGACGCACACTGCGGCGGCGAACACCTCGCGAGCTCACAACAGCGGATCTTTGGGGACCCCGTGAGAACCTTGCAAACTGAGCCTTTGCGCGCTTCGACGGGGCGTGAGGCGCATGGAAAAGGGTCGAAGCTTGCAATGAGGGAGAGACGAAATGCAGGCGACAGATGAAGTGAAAGCGTATTGCCTGTTCGTCGGCGAGGTCATCTGGATTATTTGGGGAGACACCCTTCGCCGGTTTCATTTCTGAAGCGGGAGGGTAGCCGTACTGTCGGCGCAGCATTCCCGTGCCTACCTACTCAAACCTGTAGAGTCCCGCGAAACCCTTGTGAATCGCGCCTTTTCGCATTTCGGCGTTCGTGCCAGCCCTTCATCCCCTTCTCTTTCACCCCGCACGAAACCAGCCAACAGAAACAACGACTCCACCGTCAACCGCCGCCCCGCACCCCGCGACCACTGCGTGGCTCGGCCTTCGTCCTCGAAGGGATATTCCTGCGCAATCCCCCGCATCGCACCACATAGAGAATGCTATGCCACCTTACAGGAGAGACGCCATGTAAAGCGGAAGGAAGGCGATGCCGTTATCAATCTTCTGGTCTCGGTCCCAGAGAAGGTTCGGCTCTCCCTTCCAGTCCGAATACTTCACCTTGAACTTGGGGACGAACTTCATTTTGCCGCGATTGAGCCTTGCTCTGCGAAGACATCCGCCGCGCGTCCGCGCCAGCCATTCATCCACACCTCCTTCGCCCCGCACGAAACCAGCCGCGAGGAGCGCCAGTCTTATTGCGAACGCGAAAAAACCGACCTTTCTATGGCACTCTATGGCTTCAAGCAACCTAGTGGGCAGACAACAACACCATCATCCCTTCGATAGGCGAAGTCGCCCGTCGCCGTCAGCACCATCAAGAAAGACGGCGACGACATCTTTACTGTATCTATTCTAGCGGTAAGCTTCTTAAGGGTGGCGACGCCCTTTTCGATCAACTCCTTCCCGCCAAGCTTTATCTCGACAAGGCCATACTTTCCGTTTCTCATGTGGGCAACCGCATCGCACTCAAGCCCGCTCGCGTCAAGATAGTGGGAGACCGACCCGAACAATGCATCCATGTAAACACGCAAATCCCGCACCGCCATCGTCTCGAAAAGAAGGCCATACGTCGTTAAATCGTTTATGAGATCATCCGGCCCAAGCCCCAGTGCCGCCGTCGCAACGGAAGGATCAACGAAGTACCTCGTGTCGCCCGTCCTGATTGGCGTCTTGCATCGGAGGTTGGGGCACCACGCCGGCATGTCCTCTATCACGAACAGCCGTTTCAACGCCGTTATGTACGAAGAGACCGTATCAACGGAAATCGGCAAAGACTCATTTGCCTCAAGATCGGCCTTTATGACGGAGATTGCCGACTGCGTTGCCTGAAGCCGTGCATACGAGCGCATGAGTCGTCTGGCACGCCCTTCATCCCTGTTCACTCCGTCCACACGTGAGATATCACGTTTCACTGTTGCGTCAAGATAGGCAAACGCACGCCTGAGCGCAGTCCGTCCGTTCAGTTCGCAAGCATAAGGCCACCCTCCACGACACAGCAGAAAGGCAACCTCATCCAAATCAGGACACGCAGATTTCGCCCCGGTAATGTCCTGCCCATTGAACAGCGCCGCTAGACTGGCCTCTCCCGAAGATTCCCGCGACTCCCACAAAGTCATAGGACGCATCTTCAGCCACGAAAACCGTCCCGTTCCGGAATGCTGCATCTCAGAATCGTCTGCCGGGACGGAAGAACCTGTAAGGATATAGC
Organism: Kiritimatiellia bacterium; assembly: GCA_017405115.1. Next base: position 4,954 of record JAFRBA010000075.1, on the reverse strand, counting down.
AACCAGGATTCGCGGCATGATCTACGTTGTATCTAATCGAATCCCACAACACAGGAGCAAGCTGCCACTCGTCTATCAACCTTGGCTGTTCGCCCGAAAGAATCCTTTCTGGTTTCAACCTTGCAAGGCTGATGTTCTCTTCCATCTTGCCAGTTTCATCCATGTAGATGACGCTTTTGGCCGCCTGTTCAGCAGTCGTGGTCTTTCCACACCATTTTGCACCTTCAATAAGAACGGCTCCTGCACCAGCCAATTCTTCTTGAAGAATATCATCAAAAATTCGCCTTTTGTATTCTTTCATGCTGGCAATTATATCATTTGTGCCCCCACAACGCAATAGCCATTCCGTAATTTATTGCGTTTTCATTCCGTAACTTGTTGGATTTTCATTCCTCAATTTGTTTGAATGTTCCGTTCGCGTGTCCGCGCAGCCCTTCATCCCCGCCTCTTCCGCCCCGCCCGAAACCAGCCGCAGGAAATTAAGGAGGAAGGTTCGTGTCGTAAAGTCCGTTCCTTAATGCCGCTACATTACTCTATGCAATGCGGATGGTTGGAAAGCGGTCGCGGATGAAAGCGGAAAAATATCGTCCTTTGGACGCAGCGCACAGAAGCTGCTGATACATATTTTCTGGCACCCCGTGATACTGATAACGTCCACCATTGCGAAAGACGATGGTGAGTGTTGAGGTTGGGGCGTCGTAGTCAACTGCCCGAAGATTGCTTGATGTAACGTATGTCATACGGATTATTTGAATGTGAGGGTTGATGAAAATTGGGCGGCGGTTCTCGCCGCCCAACGCCATTGAGCGGATCAAGACTCGATGGCTACCGAGGGTTGCCTTACTTACGGTGCTCGGTTACCGTAGTCTTTTTGTGTGTGTCGGCGTACTTGGGCGTAACATAACGCCCAGTGATTGCGCTGCGACACGTTGTCGACTTGCCTGACTTTGCCATATTATCACCTCCTTTCTTTCTTTTGTTGTTGGATGTTATGAATCCTGTTGTCTACTTATTAGAGTTGTTTGTGTCTTTGTATAAATTGCCTACACAATTTCCACGAAATTCGTACTGCTGCTTTACGTGTTTCATTGCCAAGAAATCTCCTTATTCATCTGCCATGCTCTGGGTAGTCACAAAAGCGTAAATACGGTCTTTGCCTTCGGAATCGCGATGGTGACGCGCCCGAATGCTTACCACGTGATCCTCCAACGTCTCACCGGACGAAAAACTCCAGTCCTTGAGATTCTCGATAGCAGATCCTTCTTGCTCACCCTTGCGATCAAACAACTGCGCAATCACCGAACATTTTGGAACGCGCATGTTTCTGCCAAATCTGATATTCGCCTTTTCGGCAGCATTATTCGCATGGATGTACGACAAGCGCAACTCCTTAGTCGTGCTGCCACGCTTCGATTTCAGCTCTGCCTCAAGATAGACGACCGGCACCACGTGACAATCGGCAATCGCCACAGCCGTCATAGTCTTGCTCGCATTTGGATTATATTCCTCTTTCAATCGACGCACGCCTTCATACGACAAGAGATTGCCATCACTTCTATAAAGGCGCTCGTAAAAACCTGAAAACACATGCGGCCAGAAGGCAAGCCGTCCAGCGATGCGATCCATCAGCCATTCCACATCGTAAGTGTCGGAACGCGTCTCCTCCGCTGTCGTAACCGTGCCAAGCATAACATTGGGATCCGCTATTATGTGAGCCAATTCATGCCAAAGAGTGAATTCACTACGCCATCTCTTCGTACCTCGCTCATCGATCAACACCAAGAAGCGCTCTGCGCCAATACTGTTTCTGATGGCATAAGTTCCACCACATGAAAAATCACTCTTGGTAAACATTGTGCAATCCGAGATTGCCCTGAAAAGACCCATCGCAGCGAATTCGTGCAACATGTCCGTCAAGTCAACCCCTTCTCGAATCCTCTCAACACGCACTCCCAATGCTGAAAGCATATGCGACTTAAACTCGTCCAAATTGCGAAACTCCACGCCTTCACAAATCCTCTCGACTTGCCGGTCGACTGCATCAAAAACATCGCCAAGACTTGTTGCCTGTGGCACACCGAGTCCAATCAACACTCTCCGAATGTCAGGATTATTCTGCCAATCTTCACTTCGTCCACGTTTGGGCATATACGGCTTCAGCGACTGATAAACCATTTCCCAATGTTCAATGGCCTCCTTATCAGATCGCACGGCTTCAGCCCCTCTATTAACTGGTGCCTCACGCGCCACTGACCACAATACATCCTGCTCCTCCGAGCTTAGTCCGTGCCGCTCCGTTAGAACATCTAGCCAATGCGGTCGCTTCACTTGTTCGCCCTCCATCAGTTGTTCGATGGAAAGACCTAGAATTGACGAAAGCTTTTTCGCATTCTCAAATCCGATGTTGTTCTTTCCTGTCTCATACTGAGAAAGCATGGCAACGGATACTCCCATCCGCCGCGCGACCTCCACCAGAGACAACCGCATGGACTGTCTGCGTTCACGAACTACAACCCTTAATGGCATTTTTTAATCCTCCTATACAAACTAAGCACGACTTGGTAAAACCTTACAAACCACGGTATCGTTTTCTTATCGCCAAGCCAGTCAACACTGTTTCCGCGAATGTAATAATGAGACCGACATGCAAGAGACCAATTGCCAATCGACGGGCTAAGCCAGACACGATTGCCGCGTTCGTACAACGACCAGAAATCCTCCTTTAACGGCGTAACAACTTTGCTCCCGCACCCACAGCAACAAAGATGGGTCGCCGTCCTGTATTTTCGCGAAATGTAAAGACACCCCGGCTCCAAGTGTTCTGGTATAAAATCCAGAAACACCGGAGTCAGGACAGTAGCACGTTTATACGGTTTCTTGGCTGTCTTTTTCATGGTGCAATATGTCGCCAGATAGAGAGTATACCATATTCACGTAGCTTACACCACGCTGACGGTTCGATGGGCTGTAGAAACCGTAATGACGCTTCCAGCGAATCACAGCCAGCGCGGCGTTGAGCGAATTCAGCTCCGCAATCTGAATGTTCGCATCATACTCGTTAGCATGTGCCATGCCTATCATGTTAATATACTTCTGTGCAGTCCGTTGTCCTTCTGCGTCGGCAGAACAGAACGTCGTACGGACTACGCCGAATAGAGCGTCTTTGCGCTGAATATCCATACCTGTATCCACAAAAGGGATCCCCTTATCCTGCAAATAACGGATAATAGGACCCTTCGCCAGGGGATCATCAAGACACATGAAAACAAAATCCACACCGTCAAGCAATGTGAGATTACTCATGTCCAGATTTACAGCATTTGCCTTAACACCCTTGTGCATCATCGAATACACAGTTGCGAAATACTCAACTTTTGGAGCTTCAAACACCCTTTGTGGTGCCACCCCCGGTGCTCTGAAAGCATTATGGGCGTAGAATTTATCCCCGTCAAACAGCCTAATTTCCGCCACTGGCGTCTTAGCGACAAAATCTAGTACGTATCCACCGGTTCCTCCCAGTCCGACTATGGCGACCTTTTGTCCCATCAATCGTGCTGATAAATCTCCTGTGCCGTTCCTAGACGTTGCCGAATCCCCATAAACAAAAACGGACTCATCCGTTTCGTCAATAGGTGGCTTGTTCAAACGTGCAGTGACCGAGGCATCGACACGAATCGCAGGTGCAGAGATATAGGCAATGTAGGACGTCATTTTTTCGAAGAAATCCATGTAATCTCCGCCCTGCTTATGGCGAGAGCATTTGGCCAATGCTTTCAGCCCATCGATCTCAAACGCCCCATTCCCGGCGCTGATGTCCAAGAGATGCCCTGCGCTATCACAGGGCATCTCATCACCGAAGAAATTGAGTGTATGATCATGCGGACGGGACACAAGACCGTTTTTGTCGCACTCAAAGGCACTTGCTATCATGCCATTGGTTTTGACAATTCCATTGCTAGTAAGATACGGAATATCCGACACTACCAGATACTGGGGTGTTACGCGCACCGAAAATCCGTCACCGACCAGACGGGCGATATCAGGACTTGTAAGTATTCGAGACATCGAAGACCTCCATATCTTTTATGTGAACAACCTGGCCGGGTTCCATTGAGCCATGTTCATTGCCTTTCGGTCCAAACTCATAGACAACCGTGAATGTACCTTGGGCATCATCAAACGCAAGTTTGACGACCTGCTCAAACGATATCGTATCCCCATTGACCTCCTTGCGCACACCGTTGACGATGATCGTGATATTCACAACCCGTTCCGCGACTATGAATACCTCGCCATTACCAACATGCGTATGCGGACCATTCGGCACCAATGTACCTTTTTCTGACCCGCGTGGGCCGTTCTCAAAAGTAACATTATAACACTTGCCCGGATCAACACCAGCAAGGGCAACTATATCCTCGTATCCGACAGCCCCCTTCTTAACACGATGCTCAACTCCATTCACAATAATGGATGTCATATGCGCACGTACACCAGGGGGATCATGCGGAGAATTCGCCGTAATATTCACCCCCTCATGCGTAGAGGTGCCAAGAGCCTGATTCAGACCAGGCAACTGCACCTGTAGTGTTACCGCTTTTGTAGAACTTTCGTTCTCATGCTTTGTCTCGATGATGTTGTTCATCGTTTTTCCTTTCTTGTTTTAAGTGATTTTATTAAGCACCACTTTAACTTAGTCCCAAAATAAATGGTGATTTCAAATCACCTATTTTCTTGGTACGCGTATATCATACCAAAAATCTTAGGCGTCCGTCAAGGGCTCAAATACAAAATGTCGCGTAGTTTTCAAAAGTGTCGCTTCCAGAAGTAAACAAGTTTTTCTGAAGTGTTTAGTGCCCATAAAGATTGGCTGTGGTTGATTGGAGGGGCAAAAGCCTTGCTACCCTCCCCGGGGAGGGGACGAGCGTTTAGCTCCATAATCCCGTAGAATACG
>JAFRBA010000074.1 GCA_017405115.1 Kiritimatiellia bacterium | reverse complement strand
GCCGCGCCAAGGGTCAATGCATACCATCTGATGCCGATTTGCCTCGGAGCAATGCGCCATTCGCCATTCCAGAAGAACGAAACAAGCAGGCACACTTCCGCCGCGATGTATGTTGGCCCAATCAGAGTGTTGCACCCATGCATGTGCAGCAACCCGCCTCCAATCATCAAGTCGGAAAAGAGCAAGAGCCCGATGCCGCAGATGTAGAATACGCGGCGTGTCGCAAGTGCCGTCGCAAACGACAGCGCGGTCAGGGCGGAGTAGACGCACACGGCTGCGTTCGCCGCGGCGGGCAGGACGGGCGGATGCAGACGGCAGAGGACGAACAGGGAGAGCGGAACCGCCGCCGCGAAGAACACGCGGATGTCCGGCCGCGCCTCGCGCAGCTGCCCGAGCGTCCAGAACACCTGCGCCAGCGAGAAACCGGCCACGCCGTAGAGGAACTCCACGGACGTCGTCGCCGCCCCTCGCACGGCGAGGAACATGTCGCCTATCAAGAACGCAGCGGCGAACCCCGCCAGCATCCATTTCCGGCGAAAAGAGATAGGGCCCCGGCTCAATATACTATCCCCTTGGACGCCTTTACCGCGATTTCCCACATCATCTCTGCATAAAAATCTCTTTGCACCCGCAGACGGCCAATAATCCCACATCATTTTATCACAGATGTAGAAAGGGATGCGTCTGTATCGATTTTGACACACGAAAGAGCCTGCTTTACCGCTGTACCATACGCTTTTGCCATGCTCATCATGCCCAAGTCATTCGGATGAACGCCATCTACGGTGCCCTCGCCGTTAAGAGCATACATCCCAGTGTGCGGCAGATAGACGAGATTTCCCCACCCTTCGTTCTTGAGCTTCATGTAAAGCCCCTTGAGACAGACATCATATTCTCTCCATCGGTCATCGCCATAGACATTGCAGCGTTCCGCCATCACAATCGGCACATTCGGACGTTTCATGCGAAGATTTCGGATGAACGGCTCATAACGTTCCCTCACAAGCTGCACACTCATGTTCCAGAGGCAGTCAAGCACATAGCAGCTCGCGTCAATTGCAGCAAGATGTTCGCTCATCTCAAGTTCCATAACCCCAGAGCCCGAAAAGCCAAGATTGGCAATCGGCACATCAAGGTCGCGGCCAATGATGGACGGGAATGCAAGACCTGGACGCGATGCACAGCCGCCTTGCGTAATCGAGGTGCCATAGAAAACCACAGGTTTATCAATGCCGCTCTTGTGAAGACCAAGTCCCTCAACCTTCGCAGATTTGTCAATGCCCATCAAAAAAGACTTAATGCCATTGTAGAGAGGAAGATTTACGAGACATGCGTCGCCGGGCTTCCAGTCAACGTCAAGCGCACCTCCTTTCGTCGCATCGGTGATGCGCCCGGTCTTGACGTAACTCCACCGTCCCTCGGCATCAAGACGATATACGTCAATACCTGAGACGCCTGTGGCTGGCATGTGATCCATGCTGAGCGCATTGCGCTTCGGAATCCAGCGGAAACGAATCTTCGCGGAATCTGTGCGGAACCGAAACAGAAGTCCCGTAGAGTCATGCTTGCCCGAACGCACGCCTTTGTACACATTTGTGGACACGTTTCTGGGCAGCCGGTCGTAGAACTCGTCCACGTCGGAATAATACTTGCCTTCCATCGGCAAGTAAATTCCGTCAATCCATTTTACGCCGTTCGTGTCAACCATGGCGTGTTCAAGCGACACACGACAAGGACTGTCGGCAAATGTCGCAATGGACGCCAACACAGCGACGAACAACACTGCGTTCAGACTTCTGGTATTCATATGACCTCGTTTGCCTTGACTGTCTTCACTTCTTTTCAAAACCGCATCTGACAAGCATCCACACAGCCCCGTTCGGATCGAAGCATTCGCCAGACACAAGCGGCCTGATTCCGGCTGGCGCAAATTCCGCGTCAGGATGCTGGCCGCCGTTCTTGTCGGTATGGAAGTCCAATGTACAGGCGGACGCAGCCGAGGTGTAGCCGCCAAGATACGCGCCGTCGGACAGTCTGCGCCAGGCATCAGCCTTCGGTGCCCTCCACAGATTAGGGACCTTTAGGTAGCGCTCGACGCCCCTTTTCTCGTGCGCGAACGGAGAGTATAGCCGAAAGTAAAGTGAACGAACATCAAGCATGGCCAACCCGATGTTTTCGACATTCGTCAGTTCGACGAGGAACCCTGGCTTATTCGTTGCGACAAACACATTCACTACCATCGAAAATGCGTGCGCCCCCTCACGGCGCTCAGCCCTCAATGTCAAAGCAGCTGCTCCATCCACCATGTTCCACGCCGCATCCGTCACCTTGTCAGTGTCTGACCAGCGATGTACGCCAGAACGGACATCGTGCAACATGCAACAGAACTCCCCTAGCTCCTTCCCGTCCAGAGAAATCGAATCAAACATATATCTGCCCCCGATTCGTCCCGACAGCTTCAGCCCTGCCACGTTGCGGATGCAGTAGCTGTCTCCATCGCGTGCAAACGCCACGCCTTGAGACGTCTTTCCAACCATCCGTTCCACGGCTTGTGCGGCTGTCATCGTATTCTTATCCGGCAATGCGGGACGCTCTGCCGGGAAAGGAACCTTGCGCCAACGCCCGATTTCCCTGTGAAGGTGCGCAAACATCTCGGTGATTTCGGGCCAGGCGTCGCCGTTGAGCTTGACGAGTCCATAGTTTGTGTCTTCCGGAAATGCGTCCGTCATTCCCTCCGCCGGCTCGTCTACCCACATGAAGTAGTCATAGCCTATCATGAATGGAAGAGCGAGCATCGTCTTTGCGAAAAGTTCCGTGGCCATGGTGCGCTCTTTCTGAGTGCGGAACCGTTGCCCAGCTCCATGCTTGCACGGAAGACCGGAATCAAGCGCGGGGAAACTCCATTCCGTCACCAGCATCGGCCGCCGAACAAGCGCATACCGCCGGGAAAAGACATCGGGGATGCGCTCACCGCCAAGCATTACGCGGTTGCGGTCGAGGTCCGCCGTCGGGTAGCAGTTGAACGTGACCACGTCGCAATATCGCCCCGCGATCTCCCACACGTCGGCGTGGGCGCCGTCGATTCCGGCAAAACGGCTGCCGAGGACGAGGTGGTTTGGGTCGTGCCGTCTTATTGCCTCTGTGGTGATACGGAAGTAACGGTCGGCGACAAGCCGCAGAAAGGCGCGCTTCACCTCCGTCGTCGTCTTGCCCCCATGCTCGGAGACGAACTTGCGAAGAGCGGTCTTCGCACTGTGTCCGTCAGGAAGCCCCTCAGTGTAATCAAAGAGGCCCGTGTCCAGTTTCCCGCGCCCCCACCAGGCCAGCTCGTTGTCTATGAAATAGCCGAACAGCCACGGATCGTCGCGCTCGGGCGCACACATCTTCCTCGCCATGTCGTCGCACCACTTCTCGAACCCCGCCCAGAACACGTTTGGAAACGACGAGCACGGACGGCTTTCATTCGGACAGATGAATCTGTCGCGCGGCCCGTTGGGATCACACATCATGTTCCCCATCGACAGGAACTTTGTGTGGACGAGTCCCCGATGCTGAAGCTGACGGTCACACCCCGCGCCGAGCATGTTGAAGCCCCAGCAACTCAGACGCTTCAAGGCGTCCTTCTCCCAGTCGGCCTTGTTCGGAAACCTTCTCAGGTTCGCCTCGCGGTGGACACTGCGCCGAGGCTTGACGCGTTCGCTCCAGAAACCGTCGTACCGCACATGGTCCACGCCGCGAAGAACCGTACCTCGCCCCAAGGGGTCGATTACCCACCAGCGTCCGTCGCCGCGCTCTACCACCCGGAAGAACCCCGTCGCCTTTTCCATGACCTCCGGCACAAAACCGTCGTTCGCATACGGAGGGACCGCACCACCGGCCACAAGGCCGAACGCGGAAAGAATCGTCGCTACTGGCGTCTTCATGTCCATCAGAACGGATATAGGACTTTTGCGTTGTCGTATGCAGCAGGCACGGACTCTATTGCCGCACCTGCCTTCCCCCAAGCGTTGAGGGGCCGCACCACGAACACGATATTGTCGTGGTCATCGGGAATCTCAAAGCGCCCGAAGAGGCAAACGACGTCGCCTGTGTCGTATTTCTCCGGCCAGTAGCACTTCGGCGAATAGACGCGCTTGGACGACACGATCCGCGTCACTAACGCCTTGCGAAGCACGGCCTGAACCTCGTAGTCGTATGCCCTCGGTGTCGTCGCCGTGGATTTGGCCGTCGGAAAGCGAACCTCTATCTGCCAGACGGCGTTTCCGACGCTGTCTCGTCCGTTTGGAATCTTCCGCGCCGCCACCTTCGCGTCCTCTGCGAACTGCGGCGCCGCCACACATTTGCCTCGGGCCTCGAATGACGCGCTGCCGTCGTTCGGCCATCCCAGCACCCACGGCGGCGCCACCGGCTCGCCACCATGCAAGACGTCTACACGGTCTATGACGATGCGGCCGGGCCATATCGTCACGACCAGCGCATGTGAGCCATCAGGAACGGTGTACAGCGGCTTCATCTGTCGAGGAGGGTTAGTCGTTGGCGCATCGCATGAGCAGTTGCCGTTTTCGCGTCCAGCCGCCGTCAGCAGATTGTAGAGAGCCGGCGACTGCACTGCCGTGAACGCACCCTGCCATAGCGAAAGTTCCTCGCCCGCCGAGCGATGCTTGTGCCCATTAAACGAGATTGCGTTTGGATGGCGCGACAGAATCGCCGAAGTCCTTCCGGCGTCCTGCCCTGTCTGCGTCGGACCTCCCACCGTGCCGCGCGGTATCTTGTGCTGAACGTAGAAGAACGGGCGCACTGCGTCAAACGTGTTTGTCGCGAAGAAATCCTCGAGCCCCGGAATGTGCAGTGGATCCGCATAGCGCATGCCGTCCTCGTCGAGATTCACAAGGTGCGCCAACACAAAATCGAAACCCTTCACCCGCTTGCGCACGATTGGCGCAAAGTCCTCCCCGAATGCGGCTTTCCACTGCACGGCACGGTCGTTGAGCACGATGTCGCCTCGCTTCAGCAGCCATTCGGGAAACTTGCCGCCGTGTTCGCGGCGGTACTTGACGACGTCTGGGAGAGACGTCGGCTCGGTATCGTGGTCGCCGTAGACGAAGAGTCTTTCGACATGTCCGCCATCAGACCGTCTGTCGCCGGGAAATACCGAGAACCAGATTTTCGCAAATTCCCGTAGCTCTTCAATGGTGCCGTTCTGAGTCAAGTCGCCACAGGCCACTACACCGTCCACCTGCCGCGTGTCCATGTACTCCAATGCCTTCTTGAACACCTCGGAACGGTGTGCGTCAGACAGCAGAATGTGAATATCGCTTATGACACCAAACCGGGCCAGCGCCACTTCCTCCGAAGTCGCAGAACACGTCAAGATTGTCGTCAGGAAAATTGCCCCGAACAGGATGATTCTCATTTCTCGCCATCCGTCCTTTCCGCCGTGAAACGGAGCTCGGCCGCCGTGAATAGTCCGGTCTGGACTTCAACGCCATGCTCCATCCATAATGCGCCCTTTCGCCGCTGCCCCATGTGTTCATATTCAGGTTCGGGGGCAAGAACAGGGCGTACCATAGTGCTGTTCTGACGCGGGCGTCTTGTCGTGACTATGACTCGCACGTCGCGCAATCCGCTGTCGCTGTACTGCAGTGCCGCCACCTCCGGCGTGTCGCAGAGGATGCGCCCGACGGCGACGCACCAGAACGCCTCGTCCTTCTTCCGCGCCGCGACCATCCTGCGGAAGCATTCCGCATGCACGTCGGAAAGCGCGGTCAGGTCGCAGGAGAATCCAACAGGCCCGCCTGACGCAAACGCGGAAACGTAGTCAGGGGCAACAGAGCGCAGGTCGCGCCACCAGGCGTCCTCCGTGGCGACGAGACGCGAATCGTTCTCCCAGTAGTCAGGCTGCAATCCGCTTGCGCTACGCACGGTGATCCAACGTTCTATTTTGTGGGGCGGCAGCCTGAGCATGGTCTCCTTCGCTATGCGCATGCCATAAACCGGACTCTGGTTGTCGCTGAGCCAGAAGCTGTCGAAGTCCCGTGCCCATCCGAGATCCATCATCAGCCCGCCGCTGGCGCAACCTTCAAGGTATATGCCTGGGTTTCGCGCACGCACATCGCGGATGAAACGCCTGTATCCAGCGTTGTAGTCGGCGAAGCCCCTGCCCGAAGGGTCGCAGACCGGATCGCTGTTGAAGTCGAACTTGATGAACTCGGCATTGTACTTCTTCACTATTGCGCAGACTGCCTCAAGCAGATAGCTGCAGGCATCGTCCCTCGTGAAGTCAAGATAGCGCCCGCCGCGAAGCTGCCGGAAATACTCTGGATGCGCATTTGCAACCTCCGTCCCCGAATCAGCGACCTCCGCCTCCAGCCAGAAGCCGAACTTCATGCCTGCCGCCCTCACGGCTGCAGACACGTCCGCAAGCCGCCCGCCAAGCCGCCCGTCTGGCGACTCCCTCCAGTCGCCACGCACATTTGCCCAGCACTTTGCGGGTCCAAACCATCCGGCGTCAACAACGAAATACTCCAGTCCGAGGTCTTTTGCACGGTCCACCTGTTTGAGGACGAGGTCAAGCTCCAGGCGGTCGAAACGGCATAGCCATGTGTTGTAGAACGACGGACTGCGGCGACATGGATGCTTCTCGTTCCACCAGGCATGGAGTTTGTGGCAGTCCATGTCCAGCTTGTTGGCGAAATCGTAGTACACAACCTCCGGCAGGGCAACTTCCTCTCCAGGCTGAAGTACATGGCACAAATGACGCGAATCCACGCCCGCCTCAACCACAACGTGAGTCTTGCCACCGTCCTCTGGAACAACCGCCGCCCGCATTTCCCATGCCGAGTCGGGCATCAAGTGGAAAACGCGCCCTTGCCCTATCTGAGGGTTCCAGAGCGCAAGCACAGGTGCCGCGCCGAACGCAGTGCGCATTCCGCCACTGCGGGTCTCCACAGCAACATGGAGAGGCTGCCAGGCCCCTCGGCTTTCATCCATCCATGTGTTGGCCTGCGTATAGACCTCGAAATCGCCGCAACCGAGTTTAAACACGTCCAGAAGGCACGTGGCGGAAAGCGGCCCGCCCGACACATTTCTCACCGTCGTGCGACGGTGGCACACGCCCTCTGTGCCGACCTCGACAGTCGTCTCGATGCGCACCCCCTTCTCTTCTATACTAAAGGTGCCGCCAACTTGCCGTGCACTCCCCTCCACGTGCCCGAAGTCGCCAAAAATATCCCAGACATCGCACGCGCCGACCTGTCCGGCGGCGGCTGACAAGGTCAGCAATGCCGACAACGCGATTGATGATGCCACGCCTTTCATTTGCCTGCTCCGTTTCATGTCCTTCAGAACACCGGGCGCACGGACGATACCTCTATGCCTCGCTCGCCGGTGACATCCTTGCCCAGTAGCCAGCGGCCGATGCCGAACCGCACGGCCCAAATGCGTCCGAGATCAAGCGCCGTGCCTTTCGGCAGCGGTTCCCATGTCGAAAAATACCTGAAAGCGGATATCGGAATCTCAATCTCGCGCCACTCATCCGTCAAGTCTGCGTTCGCGGCCCACGTATACCTGCCAGAAGTGACAAGCAGGACTTCCATCTTCCTCGTCTTTGCGTCCGCCGCCCGGGCGCGGATGCGCACGGCACGTCCGAGCCCCAATCCCGGAAAGTATCTGGAAAGAGGAAGTGACTCCCTGTAGAAACCGACATGCCGTGACGGAGATTTGTCGGTCAAGCCCCCTTATTCTATCCAGAACACAAGCGACGGCTCGCCTCGGTCGTCAGTTCCACGCCGATACGACACCAATCCTTTTGACTTGAGCGGCGGATGCGAGAGCGCGTCGTCGACGTCCAGAAGTTCCGTGTCCTCAGGTTTGTCGTTCGCCACGTCACTTCGCAGTAGAACGTAGCGCCCAGGGAAGAGTTTCATACGCCCGTCCAATGATCTGGCGACAATCCGGCGATGGCGATTCATGTCGCGAACGACAAACCTTTTGCCAAGATCCGGCAGATTCACCGTCAACTCGACCGCCGCAGCGCTTTTGGCGACTTTCGGCTCGTCTGTGCCCGTGAATGAGTCAGCCACCGGAAACACGCTCGGGAATAGGTGAAGGCTCCACACGCCAACCCGTTTGCGAATGAGAAAATATGCTCCCGTGCCAGATGATTCCACCACGGACGACCTTCCCGTGCCGACAACACGACGCAGCCGTTCCGGCGCAGGCGGCGGCGTTGCCGGATCGCACGAATAGAGGTAGTCCGTCTCGGTCACCATCTCCGAAAGATCGCGCGCGGCATCCACCATGAACGGCGTGAACGCCATCATCTCGGACGCCTGCGTAAACGGACACCCGCGCGGCAAACGGCGGAACGCCTCGCCGCCGATCATGAACGATATGGCCTTGCGCGGCGTATAGACGAGATTCAGGTGGTGCGTCTGCCAATTCCTGTTGCGGTCGGCGAGCGCAGCGGGATCATACTGGAACATCGCCGCCATCTGCGCACCTTCATGGCGGAACAACCGCGCAAACGCCGGATATAGGTACGCCCCTTCCGTGTCGGCGGCATCAAACTCATAGACGGCCTTTGCCTTGTACGCCACGTGCTCGTCGGGGCAGTCCCGAAGTTTCGACTCGAGCACCGTCGCAAGGTGCGGCCCAGGCAGCTCGCGTCCGGCCACCAGTCCGGTCGGATAGCAGCAGAACGTCACCCCGTCGACGGATGACGCGCCAACGGCACGGTTCCTGCCGTGCCAGGCGTTGTAGAACACCGGCTTTGAAGTGCCGGTGCGGATGGCGGCGGCAAGAGTGTCCGCATACTCGGTGACGTCGGCATCCGTCATGTCCTTGCCGTACAGCGGCTCGTTGATGCACTCGAAGAACAGCACGGCAGGGTCGTCGCCGTATGTACGCCCCGTATAGCGATTGCGGTGTGCCACGAATTCGCGCAGGTAGCGCTCCTGTATCGGCCAGAGAGACCTGTCGCTGACAAGTTCCACCATGGAGTGGTGCTTGGAGAATCCGTCGCAGACCCGGATGCCGCCCCACCAGGCGATGGGCGTAAGAACGGTGCATATCCCGTTGGAGGAACAACAAGCAATCAGATAGTCGAGCAGTTCAAGACTCTCGTTGTCGACAAGATGCCCGTCGCGAGTCGAAATCTGCCGATCGAAGCAATGTAGCCGCAGACAATCTACGCCCATGAGGCGGAAGTGCTCCACGTCCTCGCGGATGACTGCCTTGTGATCGAGGCAAAGATCCTGTATCGCGTGATAGTCCAACGAGAACGGAGGATAGTAGTTTACGCCCCATGCGGACACCTCTCGTCCGTTGTCCCACCGCAGGACACCATCCGCATCTACTCGCGCCGCTGGCGACGCGGCAAATGCGGCGGAAAACGCCGCCATGCAGCACGCGCCGATGATTTCACCTGACAACCGCATCGCCAAGAACCTCTACCTTCATCTCCTTCGGCATGTCGTCCAATGTCACGCCGTCTATCGTGAGCGACGCCGGACTGGCATCTATGCGGCCCTTGATGTCCGGCGGCGCGTCGCCGAGGATCCGCATCCGCCTGAACGCGATGTCCTCGTACCGGGCATGAAATCCGCTCAGGTCTTCCGTCGGAGAGAACTTCTGGTTGCCGAGGTTCCTGCCGAACTTCTCGCTGTTGACGACGAACGCGCTGCATGAACGCATTTCGCCGCCACGATACTTCACGTCCGTCGGCGAACGCTGATAGTGTTCCGACATGCGCGGGTAGGCAAAATCAAGTTCAATGTCTTCAAACACAACGTTCCTGATTCGCGTGTCGGAAGAGCCGTACCAGGTCGTGACGTCGCAGGCTATGGTCGTGCCCACCTGTGCACAGACAATCCCCCTGAACTTGACGTTTTCGATCAGGCAGGGCTTGTCGCCTGCCCAGACCTCGCAGTTCTTGCCCCAGTCGCACCACAGCACGCAGTTTTCGACGAGAATATTGCGAGTCGGCCCCTCGTCGCCGTCAAGATAGGCTCCTCGCGCCACTATGCAGTCGTCAAATGCCCTGATGAACGAGTTGCGAATCGAGACATCCTCGGACGAGCAGACGTTTATGCCGTCAGAATTGTATCGCCAGCATCCGATGATCTTTACGTTGTCGATTGTGACATCCTTTGAGTGCGCCCGCACGATCATGGTCCAGCGCGGCGGATTGCGGAACGTGACGCCCTCGACCAGCACGTTTGTCGCCCATGCGCACGAAAAGGTCGTCACCGCCATCGCCGCCCCGTAAGGACCGTCGACGAGTCCGGCGGCAACAGCCCTCTTGTATACAGTACTGTTGCTATCGGCACGATCAAGATAGGAACCATCCACGATTCCGCGGCCTGCTATTTTCACGTCTCTGGCGTGTGCCACGAATATGGCGCCATACACGACCGCGCCTTCCTCGATGCGGATCGTCTGTCCGCTCTTCAGGAAGAGTGCGCCAACGTGATGCTCCCCAGGTCCAAACACAATCTCGTCGCCACCGCGAGGCGCATCGAACGTACTGTTCGCAAACACGTGCAGCGGCGGAGCCCCCTTCCCGAAGAAAATGACGAATTGGCGAGGTTCTTCAACGCGCAGCACATACGTCCCGCCCTCGCGACGAATCTGCGGAGCATATGAGAGGGGCAGAATGACAGGATCCCCCTTGCGCTCGGCATCGTCGGGAGCAATGGCCAGGTCGCCCGGGCTGCTCATGTCAAACGACACGAATGACGCCGCCGCCGTCTGCTCGACGGGTCTCTGATAGCCCGTCCAGACCTGATTCATAGGAACCGCCGACACTCTTGCCGGATGCACGGAAAGCGGAACTCCGTTCCAAGTCACTTCGAACGCCAACGACGCTTCGGCAAGAAGCGCCGTTGTCAACAACGCTACCACGATCTTCGCGCACGCTCCACACTTCACACGTGCATCTATCACAACATGCGAGCCCATAAGGCAGCCGACCCAATCAGAAGCACTGGTTATCGAATCGCGATGGCCGGGCATACGAGGCGGAATCCGACACGCGTGTCTGGCGTGTTGAATTCCGAACTGATTCGCCACGCACTACGTGAATACTGGCAGACGAAAGCGTAGCTACCGCCGCGACATACACGAGTCGAGTTATAATTGGCAGTGGCAGGGCCGATCGGCTCCACCGTCTCAAGCGCGTATGGCCAACCATCTGAACTATTGGCGGTCCTCCATGCATCAAGGCAGAATTCACCGACGTTCCCGGACATGTCGTAAAGCCCAAATGAGTTTGGCTCCTTCAAACCCACCTCATGCGTCTCGTTCCCGGAGTTTTTGTTGTACCAGCCGATTTTGTCGAGATTGTCGCTATAGCCGTCGTAGTTTGCCCATTGCATTTCGTACGCCCCAAGTTCTTCTCCGGTATGGAGAGCTGCCCCGGAACCAGCGCGGCAGGCGAATTCCCACTGCGCGTCCGTCGGCAAATCGAACATGATGCCACCTGTGCGGGTGCGGAGTTTGTAGATCGGGCAGTAGCTCGCGACCGCATGTCCGTCGTTTGGCCATATTGACGCACCGGAGAAGGAGCCGCGCATCTGCGCGTACGAAAGGTTCTCCAATGGGCGCATGGCAGAATCGTCCAAATCCCTGAAGCTGCTTGGGTTGGGGTACGAAGCGTCATACGCGAATCGGTGGTACTGTGCCTGAGTCAGCTCGTACACGCCGATATAGTAGTCGTTTGTGAGCGTAACATAGTGCGGCACCTCGCGTTCGGGTCCATACTCGTTGTAGGTGCGGCCCTTTTCGCTTGAGGGCGACCCCATGCGCCACTGTACGCCTGCCGCCGGGATGCGACGCATCAGAAGCGTATCCGTCTTGTAGACGGACGCAGCGACGCCGCCCGGCACCTGTCCGGCACAGGGATAGAATGCCGGTTGACTCGAGGCGACCGAAAGGCTCACCGCCATATAGGGAGGCGGCGCGTTTGTCGCCCACGCCGTCACCACGGCTCGGGCGTTCAGCCCGGCTGGATCGGAGAACGACCTCTGCCACGCCTCGCTCGGCCAGAAACGGAACGAACACGACGTGCCGCTCACCAGCTTGTTCACGTCGCCTAGTGTGCGCACAAGATGTTCGCCGCCTATCGACACCCCATTCGTCTGCACGTCGAACGTGATTACCGCCGGACCATCTGAGAGCGTGTACGAGACGACGACGGGACCGCCCGCCGCAGACTGGCTCATCGCCACCGATGACACACTGGGCTCAGCCATCGCGGAACCCGCCGCAAGCGCGGCAACAAAAAGCAATTTCTTCATTTTACTGCACCCCCCACATTGTGTTTGTTTCGTCAAGATTCACCGGCGCCACCAGGCGATACCCATAGAGGTATTCGCAGCCGTTCCCATCGTATGTCGTAAGCGCACGTGTCGCACAGCGAGCAGCCGTCCAGTCGGAATCGGCAGCACCGCCTCTTCTGACGTGATAAATGGGATATACGGAGCTTTGTGCTTTGACTCCGTCCCTTAGACCGACCGGTTCAACCTGATCAGAACCATTTGACTGTTCAGTCTCTGGATTGGCACATCCGTCAAGGCACACTTCCCATGCGTTTCCAAGCATGTCGTAGAGGCCGAAACCGTTCGGCTCCTTCAGCCCGACCTCATGAGCCGTGCCGCCGGAGTTGCCACCATACCACGCCAGTCTGTCCAGGCGATTCGAGACAGTCGCTTCGTCTGCGGCGAAAGATTCAAGGTTCCCGTAGAACGCCGTGGTCGTCCCCGCACGACAGGCGAACTCCCACTGTGCCTCCGTCGGAAGGTCAAGGAGTGGCACTCCCGTCAATGTACGGAGGCTGACAATGCGCTTTACGTTGTACACATCATGCCCCTGCGTAGGCCATACGCAATACCAGTTGTTCCCGTGACCACGGACCTGCTCATAGGCCATGACGTCGGTGGAATTGTTTTTGTCTCCCAAAACGGGAAGCTTGCCGGAGGTATAGGTGGTATAGGCATCACCAATTGCCGCCTTCAGCTGATCTTGGGTGAGTTCATAGACTCCTATGTAGTAGTCGTTGGTAAGCGTCACGTAGTGCGGCACTTCAAGAACTTGTCCGGTAATCACTTTCGTCCCGGTCGCGGATGTCCAATATGTCGTCTGAAACGCCGTCCGGCCGTTCTCGCTTATTGGCGACCCCATGCGCCAGCGAATACCGGATGCACGGATTCTGCGCATTACGAGCTTTGTCGTCTTGTACACATCGTTTGTGACACCAAGCGGAATCCTGTCGGCGTCGGGGTAGAACCTGCGCGTCTTGGTGCCGTCGAGGTCGATCACCACGTAGTCCGGCGGATTGTTCGTAGGCCATGCCGTCAACACAGCCTTCGTACCAAGCGACTTGTAGCGAAAGGCCACGTTCTCCAGCGCTGCGGGAGGCGTCCACGTTATGGTATGGCTGCCGCCTTCAACAATCTTGTTCAGGTCGCCAGACGCCGTGTTGAGGTTGGCTCCACCGACGGAAACGCCATTGGTCTGGACGTCAAGCGTGACTATGGCAGCCTCGCTAAGCGAGTAGGTGATGGCGACGGGACCTCCTCGCTGATCTTGCACAAACGACACGTCGGTGGCTTCCGTCAGCGCGAACGCCGTCGTCCCCGCGAGAGTCACAGCGAACAACATCAGACTGCGATGTGTTTTCATGTTTTTCTTCTCTTTCATTCGTTTAGAGGATGATTAAGATTGCGCCGTGCGGGACGACGCGACACTCTCGGTTGATGGTCCTCAACCGGAGGTCGATTGAACTCTCCTGCGCAGCCGACACAGGCGTCGGATCGTCAATATGATAAGCCGCGCGTCCCGACGTGTCGTAGCGCCAGGGAATCGTCTGGTCCCAGTCGCTCAAGGCGGCCGATACGCCGCCGACAGACATTATCGCCGCAAGCGATGCCAGCATGCTCCAACGTAGTTTGTTCATTGGGTGTTGCACCTTTCTTCTTTTGTTGAGAGAGAATCCTGAAAGGCCGTGCACGGGCTCGCACCTTCGCGAGTTCCCAGAATGCCACTCGCTTTTGTGCAACGCTTCCGAAACAGCATCGGCTGCCTCATCATCAGCTCGTCTATGACGCGGCCGACTTCGGCCTTGGGCATGCGCTCGGTTACGCGAAGGTGCGGGCCGTTCTCGGCGTCGGGCGCCCATTCGTTGGCGCCGTCGTTGCCGACCATGCGGTATGTGCCGCGCTCGACGTTGAAATACGGCTCGGTGCCGCGCACTGCGATCAGCACCGCCGTCTCGTCCCACGCGGAGCGTCCGCCCATGCCGTAGCTGCGCCTCAGCTGCAGCGCGGAATCCCTGCGTATCTCTTCCCGAGTCGGAATGTTGCCGGCAAACACATCGGCCACCGGGCTGTCCGACCTACCAGACTCCGCAAGCGCACGCCCTGCAAAGCAGTCCCTTCCGTACTCGAAGTCCGTGAAGACGACCGGCGTCGGCCAGTTCTCAATCGCAATGCGCGAGGATTCGGCGTCTGTCATCGAATTGTATTCCTTGCCGTCGGGATACTTGCATGCCATCGCGACCCACAGCTTCACCTTCTTCGCAACAAGCGCCCTGCCGTCAAGCGGCGAGATGTCGTCGGGCTTCGTCTCGATGAGCCGCCGCAGGTTCGTGAGGAACCCGACGGAGCAGACGACGACGCTGCTGTCGGGCTGCGCGGCGAGGACGCGGCGGTATACGATGTTCGCATCCGGCGCGTCGTTCGAATTCCTATGCCGCACCCATCTTGCATACTTTTCGACCGTCGCGGCATAGCGCCTCATGTGCTCTGGCTCCGCGCCTGACTTGCCGATTTCCTTGGAGCAGCCTACGGGGATGCCGGGGCGGCCATAGTATGAATTGATGATTTCGCACATCGCGACGCTCAGGCAGTCGCGCGTGTTGGCAACCGTCGCAAGAATCTCGCATTCGCCGGCGTCAGCAAGCGCATGCAGGCAGGCAAGCGCACCGACATCGTCAAAGTCGGTGTACATATCGGTGTCGAAGATGACCTTGGGGATGGGGGAACGTGGCTCGGGGAATGATGTGGCGGCGGCGTGGGGACGCGCCGCCCTGCCGTCGAACAAGAGGCCGGCGAGCAGACAGACGAATATCGCTATGGTACGCATGACGCCGCAATTCTACCATTTCGCCGCGCTGAAAAGCAACGCCACGCCGCAAAAACCTGCTTTAGCAGATATTGAGGCTGAAACATCTACTTCTCTCCTGCCAAGACAATAAGCGCAAGACCAAAAAGGAAAAGCACGAACATGACAAGATTGAGCCGCAACGCGCTCTTCGGAGCACCCTTGAACTCGCGCCACACGAGGATGCCCCAGAGAGCCGAGACAAGCGTCGCGCCCTGGCCGAGCCCGTAGGATATCGCCGCGCCCGCCTTGCCCGCCGCAACGAGGTTGATGCCGTTGCCGAGCCCCCAGATAAGGCCGCCGAGAACACCGACGAGGTGGATCGGGAAGCCGCCCTTGAAATACTCCTTCTCCGTGATCGGCTCTCCCGACACGGGATGGCGCATCGCAATGGCGTTGAAGACGAAGTTGGAGGCGAAGATGCCGAGCGCGAACACGAAGAACGCCGAGTACGGCGTCATCATTCCGGGTTTAGGCGCGGCGGCGGTAAAGTCCATGTCCATCGTGCGGGCTATGAACCGGTAGAAGAACGCCATCAATACGCCGCAGACGACCGAAAGCAGAATGCCCTTGCCCACGGAGTGAGAGGTTTGAGAAGTTTGAGAGGTTTGAGAGGTTTTGATCTTGTAAGCAAAAGCGTTGCAGAGGATTGCCGCGACAATAAGCGCTACACCGCCGAAAAGCATTATCGGGTCTCCCTTGGGCGCACCAACATAGTTGACGACTACGCCCAAGACAAGCGCCAAGCCTATTCCCACCGGAAACGCCACGCTCATTCCGGCAATCGATATCGCCGCCGCGAGAAGGATGTTCGCCGCGTTGAAGACGATGCCGCCGAGAAACGCCGAGCCAAGATTTGATGTCGAGGCCTGCAGGAGGTTAGCCACGAACGACCACTCGCCGCCGCCGAACGACCCTGCCGTAATCCCACTTACAAGCGCGAAGAGGACTACCCCTATTACGTAGTCCCAGTAGAAGAGTTCATAGCGCCATGTCTTGCCCGCAAGCTTCTGGGTGTTGCCCCAGCTGCCCCAGCAGAGCATCGTGACGACGCAGAAGAGAACGGCGAGAGGGTAGTTGTTGCAGTAGTACATAGTCGTTAGTCGTTAGTTACACTTTCCATTTTACACTTTACATTCTCTTCGATACGGCACGGACGACTGTGCGCCGGGGCGCGTTACCGAAATCGCCGCCGCCTTCTGCGCAAAGGCGATGGCGTCCGCGACGGGACGTTCCTCGGCGAGCGCGACGGCAAACGCGCCGTTGAAAGTGTCTCCAGCCGCAACACAGTCAACAGCCTTCACTTTCTTGGACGGGAAGAGTCTTCCACAGTCTCCGCAGTAAACACCCTTTGAGCCCATCGTGGTGATGACATGCCCGACGCCGCGCTTCATCAACGCTACCGTCGCCTTCGCCGCACTTGCGGCATCCGTCACCTTGACGCCTGTCAATATCTCCGCCTCGGTCTCGTTCGGTGTAATCCAGTCCACGAGCGGATACAGCGAACGCGGCAGCTTCCGTGCCGGAGCGGGGTTGAGGATCACCATTACGCCTGCGTCATGCGCGACCTTCGCTGCCCACTCGACGGTTTCGAGCGGGGTCTCGAGCTGCATGAGAAGGCATGCGGAAGATTCGATCTCACCTCTGAAAGGCGCGACGTCTTTCGGCGAAAGTGTTCCGTTTGCGCCGAGCGCAACTGAAATCACGTTCTGCCCCTTTGCGTCAACGAGGATGAGGGCCGTGCCCGACGGCTCCTTCCCGTCGACTACCAGACGCGCCGCTATACCGTCCTTCCTCATGCGCCGCGCCGTATCGCGCCCGAACATGTCGTCGCCGACCTTCGCGATGAACGTGCATGCACCCTTCTTCGCGGAAAGACGCGCCACGGCGACGGCCTGGTTCGCGCCCTTTCCGCCCGGGTTCATCATGAACTTGCCGCCGCTCACCGTCTCGCCGGGAGCGGGAATCCTCCTGCCCGAGATCACCATATCGGTGTTCGTCGAGCCCAAAACCAAAATCTTCTTCATTCCACGTTTCATGCCATATTGTGTTGACGCGGGCATTATACAAAATTCCGGCGCCTGCAAACGCACGCTCGCGCAAAAACCTGCAAATGCAGCTTCTGCGTATGTTTTCGGTTCTTCAAATCATCCCAGCCATGTATAGCGGCAAATAGAGGATGCCATCCTTCTCCATCACGTCTTTCGAATGGAGGACTGTCGGCACGGCAAGACTGCGCCTGTATTTCGCCATGAACTTGTCGAGCGAAGCATGGTCGTACCTCTTGGACGACTTGACTTCTACGGGGCGAATGTTGTGCCGCCTTCCAATCGACGCCACGGGAACCAGAAAATCTATTTCCATTCGGTCGGCCTTCTCGACCGGCGCCGCCGAAAAGAAATACAGCTCCTGACCAGACGCCGCCAACATCTGTGCAACGATGTTTTCCACTAACATCCCCTTGTTCAGTTCCAGCGAATCAAAGAGAATCCGCTTGTGCACCTGTTCAGAAACGATCTGGCGTCCATTGAACGCAAGCGACACCAGCAGCCCCGTGTCGGCCGCATAGCATTTAAGCGTGGCGTGGTCGGCGTTGATGCCAAGTCCGATGCTCGGTTCGGTGGATCTGTAGCATACATTGACGACCATGGCTTCCTTCAGCCACAAAAACGCATCCTCGTATTCCCGCATGCGCGCATTCGCGCCAAGGGCGGAGAGACGAAACTTCTTCTCGTGCCTCGAGAGCTGCGCGGCGATTCCGTCGAACACAAGCCCCGTCTTGAGCGCATACTTCCCGGCGTGCTTCCTTATGTCCTCGCGGTAGAGTTTAAGTATTCTGCGCTTGACGGCGTCAACTTTGCCGAGGTCAGAGGACTTGACAAACTCGGCAACAGCCTGCGGCATGCCACCAACTACCATATATTCACGGAAAAGATCGAGAGCCTTTCTATGCAACAACGGCCCCATTGGCTCCTTCTCTGCATAGTGACTCCTAATGGCCTCCATCGTCATGTCGTCGCCCCGTGCCCAAAGAAACTCCTCAAAATCCATCGGATGCATCTTGACGCGAGTTTCCTCCGACGGAATCACTATGTCGCGCACGTTTTCGTCTATTGAAACAAGCGAACCCGTTTCAAGGAAGTCATAGCGCCCGTCGGCGACAAGTGGTTTGATGGATTCCCTCGCCTTCGGGCACTTCTGCACTTCGTCGAATATGAACAAAGTCTCCCCGACATGGAGCCTCACACCATAATATTCCGACAGTTTAAGGAAAAGCCTGTCCAACTTATCCTGATAGTTCGCAAACAGTGCCTTTATCTCCGACGGAGCCTTGGCGAAGTCAATCATGATATACGACCGATATTCGTTCTTGGCGAACTCCTCGGCTATATAGCTCTTGCCTACACGTCGAGCGCCATCTATCAATAGCGCCGATTCGCGAGCCTCGTTCCGCTTCCATTCAAGAAGTCTATTATAGATTTTCCGCTTCATGAAGTGCCTCCACCGTGTTTTGAAGGAATTATAGCATAAACGCGTCTCGGAATCAATGGCTCAATCACGTTTTGGCGGGTTACGAAATGCTAATTTATCACGTTTTGGCGGGTTACGAAATGCTAATTTATCACGTTTTGGCGGGTTACGAAATGCTGATTCATCACGTTTTGGCGAGTCGAGAATACTTCATATCACGCGATCTACTACTGGAAACACCTTACCGGAGGAAACCTGCAAATGCAGATTTCTACGCCTTATGCGAAAACCGATGACCGTTTTTTGGTATCATACAGGCACATGGAACAGATTGCGAAATACCTCCAAATCGCAAAGATGCTGCAACGCGACATACTCGCCGGGAAGTACGAGCACGAGGAACGCTTTCCGAGCGAAGAGGCGCTTGTGCGGCGATTCGGCGTGAGCCGCCCTACCATCGAGCGGGCGCTGCGCGAGCTGAAGCGGGCCGGACTTCTGCAGTCTCGCGCGGGATCGGGCTCGTACCTCACGTTCGCCGCGCGCAACGCCACGGGTGCCATCGGAGTGATTGCGCCCGACTACCACAAGATCGACTTCTTCACCGACCTCTGCGACGACATCGCCGTAGCCGCACGCGCGGCAGGGTACGACACGCTCCTGGGCGACGTCTCGGCACCTGACGCCAGCGACCGGGGCAACTGGGCCATCGCCGTCGCCGAGGCGTATGCATTGCGGCGGACGGCCGGAGTCCTGCTGGAGCCCGTCGACCTGATTCCAGGCTCGCACGAGGCGACAAAGAAGGTGCTTGACGTCCTCGCGGCGAAGAACATCCCGGCCGTGCTGATCGACCGAGACTACCTGCCGCCGCCCCAGAGAAGTCGCTACGACCTGGTCGGCATAGACAACGCACAAGCCGGCTACCGTCTCGCAAAGCACCTGATAGAGGCAGGCGCAAGAAACATCCGATTTCTGACGCAGCCCAACTACGCAAGCACCATACGCGGCAGAATACAGGGAGTGGCCCAGGCCGTGATCGACGCCGGGCTCGAGTGGCGGAACAACCATATCATCGAGACAAGCCCCAGCGACACGGCCGCGTTCAGAAGGCTGATGCGGGGGAAGGACAGACCGGACGCGTTCGTATGCCGCAACGATCCGCTTGCCGCGACGCTTCTGCAGACACTGGCGGCGCTAAAGCTGAACGTTCCGGAGAAAGTGCGCGTCGCAGGATTCGACGACGCGAAGATCGCGAAGCTACTGAACCCGCCGCTCACGACGATCCGCCAGCCGGTGAAACGCCTTGCCGAGACGGCGGTCGCGTCGCTTCTTCAGCGCATACGCAACCCCAACCTCGCCCCTCGCGCAATCCTCCTTGACGCGCAGATGGTCGTGCGCCAATCCTCGGCCAAGCCGGCCGGACGTCAGTGAACCTGTAAAACGGCAGTTGCGCATTAAGGTTTTCCCTAAAAGCATGACTTCGTGAACTTTGTGCCCTTTGTGGCCTAGTCAACTTTCGCATTGGGCGACGACGGGCGGCGACGACGCCAGCTTCGACAGGACGGCGCGGAACAGCTCCCTGTCGGGTTCCTCCTCTACGGCGGACTTGCCGATCCCGGCCGGGATCGTTATGGCGGCCGAGCCGGCGGACAGACGCCACGCGTCGAGCCCGCGCAGGAGGTCGTCAGCCTGGCCGAGAAGATGACGCGAGTGCTCGATGCCGTCCAGCGCCCTGCAGGACGCAAGGAACGACACTACAGAGTCGCGGTCCTCCGCCTTCATGAGGCCTCGCTCCACCGAATAGCCGGCGTCTATGCATATCCCGATGCCGACGGCATAGCCATGCGGAAGCTTCCATCCGCTCATGGCCTCCAGGCGGAACGCGGCCCATTCCGCGAAGTCCGTCGGGCCCTTCTTCGCCCTTGCCGCGCAGGCGATGGACACGATCTCGCGCAGCGCGTCGATGTCCCGCGCGGAGTAGGCCGGGCCCAGGCTCCTCAGCTTCTTCATCATCGCGGCGTCGCGCACTGCCGCGAAGCGCACGGCCTCGCCGATCCCGCCGCGCCAGACGCCGTCCAGCACGGTCGCGGCAAAGGCGGGGTCTATCACGACCGCCGCAGGCGCCGCCAGCACGCGAAGCGCGTCCTTGACGGTCGCCGAGTTCACGGCCGCATATTCGGAGAACGCCGCGTCAAGCATGGCCGCCGGAGTCGTCGGCACGCGCACGAGATTGACGCCGCCGCGGACCTGCGCCGCCACGTAGCCGGCCACGTCGAGCAGCGTTCCGCCGCCGAGAACAAGCACGACGTCGCTCTTGCCGAGCTTCGCGTCCAGGGCGGCGGAGGCGATCGTGACGGCGCTCTTGAGCCCGTCGGCCTTGATCTTCTCGCCGGCCGCTATGACCACCGGGCTGCCCGCGAGCTGGATACCGTGCCGCTTCACGTAGCGCCCGATCTCCGCGCCCAGCCCCTCCGTCCGCTGGACAACGTTCATGTCCGCCACGATAAGCACGCGCGGCTCGTCGGACCCTGAGACCTTACGCAGGGTCTCCGCGAGCACGACCGATTCGCCGAATGCGCCGTCGGTCGTCTCAACGGGATAGCTGAAGCAGTTCTTCCGCATGTCTCCTCACTACGCTTGTAAGTTTCTCCCCGCCGAGCATACGGGCGATCTCGGCCACGCGCTCATCGCCCTCGACCGCCGAGATGGTCGTGCGCGTGCGCCCGTCGGACACGGCCTTCGCCACCACCAGGTGGCGGTCGCCGTACACGGCGGACTGCGGCAGGTGCGTTATCGCAATCACCTGGTGGCGGTCCGCGACGGCCCGTAGCTTCTCGCCGACGGCGCGCCCGACCTCCCCGCCGATATTCGCGTCGATCTCGTCGAACACGAGCACCTCAGCCGGGTCGTGCGCGGCAAGCACGCTCTTGAGCGCCAGCATGACGCGGGCGATTTCGCCGGAGCTCGCAACCGTCGCGAGCGGCCGGTCCGGCTCGCCCGGATTCGGCGCGAACATGAAGACGACCCTGTCGCAGCCGTGCGGCGCAGGCTCGGCGGGCTCGAGCGCGACGCCGAACTTCGCCTGCAGGAAGCCGAGGTCCCTCAGCTCGCCCGTGACGGCCTTG
>JAFRBA010000073.1 GCA_017405115.1 Kiritimatiellia bacterium | reverse complement strand
TTTCTTCTCTTAGGCTCTGCCTATGGCAGAGACAATGCAACCCCCTCAGATACTGGCAGACTCAATGCAACCAGGCGACACGACAGAGTGAATGCGACTCCCCGCTTCGCGGGCAGTCGCATTCACTCTGTCTTCTCACCGTGACGCGAAGGTCTCGCCCGGATGCCGCAGGAAGGGGGACTTTGTGATATAATATCTGCAGAACACTGAGTTCAAACAGGAGGAAGGAAAATGCTGAAATTGCTTCTGAAGCGTGTCCTGCCGTCGGTCGTCGTGCTGGCGCTTGTTGTGCTGGGCTGCATGTGGCTGTACGGCTTCATCGGCGTCAAGGCCGGCTGGATCGGGCCAACCGAGGTTCCGGGGCTCAACGCCGTTTCGCACAGCGGAGCTGATGCCGCCGGCGGAGTCTCCGCCGCGACCAAGGCCAAACTCGGCCTGTAAGACATGAGATTGTCATTGCTCGCGGCGGTGGTTGGTTCCGCTGCCGTTCTTTCGGCGGCGGATGCGCCGCGACTGTTCCCGAGCGTCGTCCGGCTTTCGCCGGACAAGAAAATTTCATGCGGACAGGACGTGCGCAACTTCTTCCTGTCTGGAAAGTGCCGCCTCTCGAAAGGCGCGGAGGCTGCGCTCAGGTTCCATTCCGACGATTCCGGCAAGGGATATGAGGTGCTGTTCCACAACGGCTCCATCGATGGAACGCGCAAGACCGGCTCGCTTTCGCATGTGCGCAACCTGTACCGCTCCATTGCGCGGGACGAAGAGGACTTCTGCTTTGAAGTAAAGGTGCGCGAGAAGAATGTGGAGGTGTGGATCAACTTCATGCCGGTTGTGCGCTACACCGAGGGAGAGCGTCCGTACCGCCTGCCGCAGCATGCGAAGATGCTATTATCGCACGGCGACTTCGCATTCGAAGGTCGCTTGGGTTCGGTGGAATTCTCCGACATGGTCCTCGAGCCGCTCAGGGACGGGGTCGTGAACCCCGACGACATCTACCCGTGCGCCGACGAGTCCAGGGACCCGGTGATCCGGCTGCAGCAGGAGGACTTCCCCGTCGTCAACTGGCATGTCCACGTCAAGGGCGGCTGGACTCCGCGCCAGGCATACGCGAAGAGCCTTGCGGACGGAATAAACTACGGTGTCTCTGTGAACATATACGGCAAGATCGTCCACAAGGGCGACGGCGGGTTCGGACGCATGATCGAGACGGATGACGAGGCGTTGGAGTACCTTTCCTCCATGGGCGGCTGGCCGTTCATGCACGGCTTCCAGGGCGAGGGCCGCAAGTGGACCGCGTCGTTCACGGAGAAGTCGCTTGCCGCATGCGACTTCCTCTTCACGGACTCCATGACGATCGTCGACCGCAACCGGCAGATCCGGCTGTACCGTCCCGAGGAGTTCACGCTCAACGGGCGCACCGCCGAGGAGTGGATGGACTTCTACGTCTCGCAGATAGAGCTCATCCTCGATAACGAGCCGGCCGACATATACGCGAACCCGATGTTCCTTCCGCCGGGGCTTGCCAAGGACGCGGACGCGCTTTGGACGGATGCGCGCATCGACCGCGTGCTCAACAGGCTCGCGAGGCACAAGATCGCGCTCGAGATCAACTCGCGCTACCGCATACCGAGCCACAAGGTGCTTCGCAGAGCGAAGGCTCGCGGAGTCAAGTTCACCTTCGGGACGAACAACGTGGACGCGAACATCGGCCGGCTCGAGTGGTCGCTTGAGGCCGTGCGCGAATGCGGCATCGCGAAGGGGGACATGTGGTTCCCGCCGGACAGCGTGCGGCTTTCGCGCCCGACCGTGGTCTACAACGTGATCGAGGAATGAGCCCGTTGACATGCGCGCGGCCGATAAGATATAATGCCGCAACCATGATTAAACTAGCTGCGGTTGCCGTGATGGCGGTTGCCGCGTCCGCCTGCGCGGCGGATGCCGACGACCTGTGGTTCTTCGCCGACTTCGACTCCACGCCCGTCCTCGACGGCGAGGCGCTTCTCGACCCACTACCCGAGGAGGAGATGGTCGAAGGCCGGTTCGGGCGTGCCTGCGCGTTCCGCTCGCACTTCTGGAAAGTGTCCGACCCGGTGCGGCTCAGGGACTTCCCCCGCGAAGCGGGGTCGTTCAGCTGCTTCTTCCGCTCGGAGGAGGCGTCGTTGACGAACAGCGCCATGAACGTCGTCGCGTACTGCGGCTTCTGGACGTACAACTGGGGGTGGGGCGACGGCTCGTTCCGCACGTCCGGCAAGGTTCCTGGCATGGTGCAGTTCCGCTATCTCAAGGGCGGCTCCCCAGTGAAGCGCAAGCTTGAGTGGCAGCATTTTGCCGCGACGTGGAACCGCGAGGTCCTCGCCGTCTACCTTGACGGGAAGAAGTTCGCGGAGAAGAAGAACCCGCAGATCGACGACATCCGCGGCTGCCGCGCCGAGAAGTTCGTCGTCGGCTCGTTTGGCGACGGGCGCAAGGCGACGAATCTCGTCCTGGACGACGTGGCGGTGTTCCGGCGCGTCCTCTCGGCGGACGAGGTGCGCGCCCTCGCGGCCGGGGCGAAACGTCCGCGCGCGTCATCGCCCGACCTCCTGGCGTCGCCTGTCAACTTCAAGACTTTCTACCGCGACGACGACAACGCCGCGCTCAGGTGCCGGATCGTCGCCGAAAGCGAAGAGCTTCTCCGCATGACGGGGGAGGTAGGGGGCCGTCCGGTCCCCGCGCAGGAAGTGCGCACCAAGAAGGGCGACGTCCCCCTCGTCGTGAAGTTCAACGCCGGAGCGTACAAGGCCGGCAGGTATCCGTATGCGTTTCGTCTGACTGACGCGTCCGGGCGCGTCCGCCTTGAGCGGCGCGGGGAGCTTGTCGTGAAGCCACGCCTCAATCCGAAGGGCTTCCGCTATCTCTGCTGGGGCGGCTACGACCCGCTCACGACTAATTTCCTGCAGCTGGCGGGGTTCACATCAGCGAACGTAGGCCTGTCGTCCATGTCGGCAACAGTGCCGCACATAAGGCGATGCGCAGACGCGGGGATATGCCCTAACATACGATACGAGAACTACCGCGCCGACAAGGGCGGCAAGATGGACTCCGCCAGCCTCGAGAAGAAGGCGATTGCGGATCTCGCGCCGTACGAAGGGGTCTTTCCGTGGGTGACGACGCTCGTGAACTCCGAGGTGTACGGCGGCGTGCCGAAGGATCCGGGGATAAAGAACCCGCCGGCCGAGGTCAACTTCAAGGCGCTTGGAGTGCCGCCGCCGTCCGGCGTCGTGAAGGACGCGCCGCCGCAGTACGAAAAGCTGAAGAGGTACTTCGCGAGCGAGATGCCGGCATACAGGTACAACGCCGCCGCGTACCGCGCGATCAAGAAGATATCGCCGGACAACCAGGTGTGGAGCGAGCCGATGTTCCGCGGCGTTTCGTCCGAGATGGACATGACCGCCGACTGGTTCTACGCGTACTCGACGGTAAACACGCTTTCTGAGATGCGCCAGTCCTATGCCTCGCACCGCCCGTTCAACAAGCCGTTCATGCCGACCCTCGCAATGGTCTACTGGCATCCGCTCTCGAAGGAGGGCAGGGCGAAGAAGCTTGCGCAGACGTGCGACGAGGTGGAGATAAAGTCGTGGATGGCGGCGGGCGCAGTCAGGCTCGACGCGCTCAGCGCGTACGAAGCCGACGCGTGGCAGCGCGGCCTCTCGCCTTCGAACGGACTGTGCGAGGTCGACGCGGCGGCGCGCTACGGCAGGTTCTTCCGGGAGAGGTTCCTGCCCGCGGCGGAGCTGCTGAAGGGGTTGGACTGCGAGCGCGAGAAGGTGGCGGTGCTCGCGCCGTCGGAGGTCGACTTCATGGCAGGCTTCTGGTGGGGACGCGTCCACTACCGCAACGCCATCTGCCGGGGACTCGCGCGCGACGGCATGCCTTTCGACGTGCTGGAAGACGACGAGATCACCGCCGAGCGGCTGAAGGGCTGCAAGTTCATCGTTCTGCCCATGGGCAAGATGCTCATGCCGGAGCGGCACGCGGCGATTCTGGCCGCCGCGAAGGCAG
Source organism: Kiritimatiellia bacterium (assembly GCA_017405115.1). The sequence goes on along the minus strand of JAFRBA010000073.1, from coordinate 22,424 downwards.
GCGCCGTCGTCGTGCAGGACAAGTACGGCGCGTTCGACTTCCCGGGCGGGGTGCGCCTCGCCGACCTGGAGTACAAGCCATCGCTCGTGAATGCGCCAAATGGCATGGCGAAGATGTACGCGCCGCTCGGCAAGATGCTCGCGCCGCACCGCGCCAAGCTCGCGGCAGACCGCACCGCGCACAGCTCGTGCGACACGACGACGAACGGCTTCACTTTCGTAAAGGAGGGGCTCGGCGGCGTCAAGTACGTGGTCGTGGTGAATGACGCGCGGCGCTCCGGGGGATGTCCGCAGACCTCGGTGTTCACGAATGCGTGGTACAAGCCGATGGGCGCGCCGCAGAAGATCATGACGTGGTTCAGGGTGCCGGCGGGCGGGGAGGTTCGCGAGTTCAACCCGAAACCTGGCGACAGGCGCGCCGTCGCCGAAGCGTCGCGAGGCGGCGGAGAGGTTTCGCTCACGCTCGACTACGGAGCGGCGGAGGCGCGCGTGTTCGGCATCTATCCGCGGCGCGGCACTTCCGTGTCGATAGGCGCTTCGGGCAGGCCTGTGCGCGGAGGCCGCGCGGTTGCGATCATCTCGGTGGAGGATTCCGCCGGACCGGTCGCGGACCGCCGCGTGCTGCGCGTGACCGTAACGGACCCGGAGGGCAACGTCAACGACGCATCGGGGTTGTACGTGACGAAGGACGGCACGGCCGAGGTCGTGATGCGCTTCGCGGAGGACGACCAGGAAGGATCGCTCTTCAAGCGCTGGCACATCGTGGCGGAGGATCTTTCGTCAGGCGAGACCTGCTCCGCGTCGTGGCGGCTGAAGCGCTGACGGGCGAATTCGCCGGGCGCATCCGCGAATCGTGCATGCGCGCAATCCGCTGATTGGGCGCTGCGTGGCGGCGCCACCCGAACCGATTTCGCGGGCGGCACCGCCTCTCCGCGCCCGTCGTGAACCAAGTGCGCCGCCAGTAGCCGCCTGGACGGGCCGACGTGCGAGCGAGAGGACTTTCGGCGGTGCGGCATGGCTGCGGGGAGGCTGGTTCACCTCGGTGGGCGTATGCGCAAGCAAAAGCCAGGGACTCGGTTGACTGCCAGGGGGCCATGCCGCCGGGACCGCCGAAATCCGGGTCGTGAGCATCGTCGGACGGCAAGGCGGTGTTGTCGCGTTTCGTGGTGGCCTCACGATGCGCGGATGCGCTAGAATTCGCCCTCGCCGGGCAGGGGCGCTGAACAGAAGTGCCGCAGTATGGTATAATACGTGCCATGAAAGACATGGCATGCAAGGTTCTTTTTGCGGCGGCGGCCTCAACGGCAGTCTGCCAGTTATCCGCGGCTGCGCCGGTAGCGTTCAAGGACGCGGCGAAGATAAAGAGCTGGGACGCGTGGAGCGACCACAAGGGTCCCCAGGCATGGAAGGAAAAGCGCTGCGTCACGCGCGAGAAACTTCTCAAGATGGACCCCGGTCTCGAACTTGTCGGACAGCTCGAGACGCGGCAGGCGAAGGACATTTCCTCTTCGCGCTGGTCCATCGGGTGCGAGACGCTCGACCGCGACTACGCCGACTGGAACCAGTACAAGAGGTTCCTTCCGTCTCTCGGCTGCACGCGCGGACGCCTCTTCTCGGGCTGGGCGAAGACAGAGCAGGAGAAGGGCGTCTACGACTTCACGTGGCTCGATCCGCAGGTGCGCGAGATGGCCGCTATGGGCATCAAGCCGTGGATATGCATATCATACGGCAACCCAGTCTGGGGCAGCGACTTCAGGCTCGGGATGCGCGTGAAGCAGGTGACGGGCAGCCCGGAGTCGTTCGCCGCGTGGCTCCGCTACGTGAAGGCGCTCGTCGAGAGGTACCGCGACGTGGTCGACGAATGGGAGATATGGAACGAGCCGTTCAGTCAGGCGCAGGAATACGCCGAGATGGTTTACCACACGGCAAAGGCCATACACGAGGTCCAGCCGAAGGCGAAGTGCTATGTCACGGCGATAGCGTGGATGAAGGACTTGTCGAAGAACGACTACTACGTCGTCCTTGAACGGCTGAAGAAGGAGAATGCACTCGACCTCGTGGACCTGTGGATATACCATCCGTACTACTCTCATCCCGAGGCCTGCTATGAAACCCTGGCAGAGCCGCTGCGCAAGTTAGTCAAGAGCTACCGTTCGGAGTACGACATATTCCAGGGAGAGGTGGGGTGCCCGAGCCAGCTCGAGTTCGCGCATGCGCTCAGCAACATCGAGTGGACCGAGTATGCGCAGGCCAAGTGGGACCTCCGCCGCGCAATCGGAGACGCTGCGAGGAACATACCGTCGAGCTGCTTCACGTTCATAGACCTCCAGTACACGTTCATGCTCCAGAGCTTCGGGCTCATCAGGTCCAACACGCTCAAGGAGCCGGTCTACCGCCGCCCCAGCTTTTTCGCGATGCAGAACGTCTATTCCTATTTCGACGACGACGTGCACGCCCTTGGCGTCGAAAAGAAGAAGGTCAACGGCAGGGAGCTGACCGTAGCCAGGTTCGAGCGGTATTCAAACCCCATTTACGTCGTGTGGTATTCTGACGCGCGGCCCGGAGACTCGCTTGAATACGAGCGCGCGGACCTTTCGTTCCTGGACATTCCGCGAGACGCGTCGTGGATGGATCTCATGAACGGGCGCATCTACATGCTGCCCGACAAGACGTCCGTTCCCGTATGGGACTCTCCCGTTCTCGTCGTCACCACGCAGCAGTTGCCGCGCCGCACCGTCTGGTCGGAGATGACGCCTGCGGAGATCGTCGATGCCCTCTACCGCCCGGCGTATCACCGAGCGCTCTCCGGCGGACGGAAGACGAAGATGCCCGTTGCGGACGAGCCGTGGGCGAAGATGGCGACGACGAACTTCCTGCCGTGCATCGACAGGTTCGGCCAGTTCAAGTACCGCGACTGGCCAGGCAAGGTGAAGGACGAGACGGAGCTAAGGGCCGACGTCGCGAAGGAGGAGGCGGAGCTCGCCTCGCATCCAGGGCCTTCGGACCGGAACGAGTATGGTGGGTGGACGAAGGGCCCGCAGCTCAAGGCGACGGGGCGCTTCCGCGTCGAGAAGGTGGACGGCAAGTGGTGGCTGGTCGATCCGTCCGGACGCCTCTTCTGGAGCTGGGGCGCGGTGCGCGTCACCCCGAGCTCGGCGGTGACGCCGCTAAACGGCAATCCGCGTACCCCGCGCACCGGCGGGAACATGCCGGACCGCGACTGCCTCTTCGAGGGTCTTCCCGCCAAGGGCACGCCGCTCGCGCAGTTTTACGAGACGTACGACAGCCTTCTCCATCCGTTCTATCTCGCCCGCAACGAGACGCGCACGTTCGACTTCTCGTCCGCGAACATCTACCGCAAGTACGGCGAGGACTGGTTAGAGAGGTACTCCGACATGTGCCACAGGCGCCTGAGGAGCTGGGGCGCGAACACGATTGCAAATTCGTCGGATCTGAGGATATGTCTCCAGGACCGCACTCCGTACGCCGAGCGCGTCGAGTGCCGGTCGCGTCCGATCTCTGCGAGCTGGGGCGGATGGGGCAAGTTCCGCGACCCGTTCGACCCGTCGTTCACCGAGGGCGTGAGGAAGGCGCTCGAGGAGCACGGCCGCGAGGCGCACGACAAGTGGTGCATCGGGTTCTTCATCGACAATGAGATACAGTGGGGCGCGAAGGAGACGGACCTAGCGCAGTGGACTCTTTGGAGCGAGGACAGCCAGCCGGCGAAGGTGGAGTTCCTGAAGCGTCTTGCCGCGAAGGGGATCGACCCTAAGGCGCAGAAGGTCCCGGACGAGGATCTCAAGGCGTTCACGCGCGTCGTCGTCGATGAATACTTCAGTCGTACGCGCGAGACGGTGAAGGCGTTCGACCCGGGGCTCCTCTATCTTGGCTGCAGATTCGCCGGCAGCGCCAGACCCTGGGTTATCGATGCTTGCGCGAAGTACTGCGACGTCGTCAGCTACAACATCTACAAAGACGAGGTCGGGTCGTGGCGGCTGCCGAATGGCTTGGACGCACCCGTGATGATCGGCGAGTTCCACTTCGGCGCGTGGGACCGCGGGCTCTTCGGCTCGGGGCTCATAAACAAGGGCTCGCAGGAAGGGCGCGCGACGGCGCTGAAGAAGTACGTAGAGAGCGCGCTCGGCAACCCGCAGGTCGTCGGCGTGCACTGGCACCAGTTCTCCGACCAGCCGGTAACGGGGCGCTTCGACGGCGAGTTCTTCCAGGTCGGTTGGACGGACGTCTGCGACCGGCCGTACCCCGAGACGGTGAAGGCCATCCGCGAGGTGTCGTATCCGATGTACGAGACTAGAAGCCGCGCGGAACCTGCCGCTTCGGCGCGATAGCAGGAGGCGCATTTCCTGCTCTTGCCGGTTACGCGGGGCGGGCGTTTTTGGTATAATGCCAATGCCATGAAACACCGCAGAAACCTTGTCGCAGGGACCGTCGCCGCGGCGGTCGTCGTTTTGTTGTCGGGAGAGGCGTTCGCGCTTCGCGAGATATCTTTCATGACCGCGATGCCGACGAAGTCGGCTCCGGTGATTGACGGATCGCTCGACGACGCCTGCTGGAAGGAAGGCGCGGCGAACACGACGTACTACGAGTTCAACAAGGTGAACCCGAAGAAGTACGCCTACCCGACGTCATGCACGGTCATCTACGACGAGAAGGGCATATACGTCGGCGTCGTCAACCTCGACCCGTCCATGAAGACGCTGAAGCGCAACGTCGTCAAGCACAACGACCCGCAGACGTGGACCGACGACTCCGCCGAGATATACTTCGATGCGAAGGCGAACGGAGAGGCGTACTACAAGTACGTCGTCAACTCGGCCGGCAAGTGCGACACGGCATGGCGCATGGACGCGGCGAACTACCACTCCGGATGGCTCTCGCCCGGTCGCCAGGTCGCGGCGAAGATGTTCGACGACAGATGGGAGTTCGAGCTGTTCATTCCGTGGGAGGACTTCCACGGCCTCGCCAAGCCCGATGCCGGCACCGTGTGGACGTTCGCCCACCTCCGGTTCCGCTTCGCGTCGGGCCAACCTGAGTTCGGTTCGTCGTCGCCTGGCGCCGCCGGCGCCGCTCCGCAGAACTTCGGCTACCTCTACTTCTCGGACGGCGCACCTGTCGAGCCGCAGAAGGTCCTCGACATAGTGAAGGCGAGGGCGAAGCCGGTGTGGGGGATGGAGATCGCCGGGAAGACATATCTCTGCGACGCCTTGGGCCTGAAGTCCATCGAATGCACACTCGAGGAGCTTTCGCGCCGCGACGCCGAGGAGAAGCGCCTGCGCGACGAGAAGGCGAAGGCCGCGCTGGCCGAGATGCTCTCCGGCGGAAGCGGCGCGGTCGAGCCGCTGCCCCTGCCGCTCGCGGGGACTTACGACTTCACGCCGCCGAAGGAGTACGACGGCTACAACGGGTTCTACCGCCACAACCCGGACCCGATGAAGTACATGACGGCGCACCATGCGTGGCGCACCGACGGCTCGTTCCGCCCTCGCGTCCTGTTCATGACGGGCTTCGACGCGACGTTGCGCGACGCGGTCGAGCTTGCCGCGCGCTTCCCGATCGACGCGCTGTACTTCCCCGGCAACTTCGGGGCGGCGGGCATCTACCAGGACCCGATATCGCTCGGCGGCTTCATCGACAAGGAGCGCCAGTTCGAGTCGCTTCTCGCGATGAATCCCGAGGTCGTCGTGTTCGACGGGTTCATGTACGACAGGCTGCCGGTGCGCTACAAGGCGGAGCTGCTCCGCCGCGTGCGCGACGAGGGCATGGGCTATGTCGTGCTGGCGCGTCCGTACATGGCGCGCGGCGACTTCGCGAAGCTCAGGAAGGCGAAGCCCGCCGAGAAGGGCGAGTCGGTCTGCCGGCTTGGCAAGGGCGTCGTGATCCTCGCTGGCGACGCCGGGGCGGTTCCGCCGTGGTCGCTGACGTGGAAGGCGAAGTACGAGCGCCGCGCCGCCTACTGCTGGAACCTTCTCCGCCGGGCGCGCGGGCTTCCCGCGGATGCCGCGCTCGCCGCCGAGGGCGAGTCCATCGTAGCCGCCGCGTCGGACGCGGGCGGCCTGTCGCTGGCCGGAGACGAGTCAGTGCCTGAGGGTGGCGCGCTCAAGGTCGAGGCGAAGCTGGAGAGACCGCTTTCCGCGGACGCGGTGCTCGAGGCGGAGCTCGCGACCTCGCCGCACGGTGACGTCGTGAAGCGCTGGAGAGTGCCGCTGAAGGCCGGCGCGGACACCATGGCGCTTGAGACGGACGGCGGCGAGTTCCCGACGCTCGCAGGCGTCGTGTCGGCGCGCGTCGTCGCGGCGGACAACGGACGCGAGCTCGCGCGCGCCAGGCGCATGTTCTTCTTCCCCAACCACCGGTTCCAGGACTACACCATGATCTCATGGGACGGTACGAGCGGCACGAATACGCGGTGGGACGGCGACTTCACCGAGCTGTTCGCCCCGCAGCTCGTCGACATGCTCGGCTACGACAACCATCTCGGAGGCGGCTTCCGCACGAGCGCGGCGCACAACTCGTGGATAGTTCCGTACCGCTGCCGCATAAACATCGACAAGGCGAAGGGCTCCGGAGCCGTCCGCTGGGAGATCATATCGCGGGCCGGGTTCATGGTGCCGTTCGACAAGAAGGAGCTGCGCGACGAGGTGAAGGCGCTCGGCGAGGAGATGAACCCCTACGACCCGCGCGTCAGGTCGATCGTCGACCGCGGCTTCGGGGAAATCGTGAAGCAGACCATCCCGTACGGCGTGGCCGCATGGAACCTCGGCGACGAGTGCTACTTCTCGCTGGACGCCGGGCACGGCGAGCAGGACAGGAAGCCGTTCGCGGAGTTCCTCGCCTGGAAGTACGGCACGGTCGAGAAGTTCAACGCCGTGCATGGCACGAAATGCGCGTCGTTCGAGGAGGCCCCGCACCTCACGATCCAGGAGGCGATAGACGCCGACGACCGCCCGGCGTGGTGGGACCATGTGCAGTACATGGAGAAGATGTACCGCGACACAATGGAGTACGTGTCTTCCGTCATCAAGAAGCACGATCCCAAGGCGCGCGTCGGCGCGGAGGGGTCGGTTCCCGGCGATCTGGAGCTGACCGTGAAGAACCTCGAGTTCTGGGGGCCGTACCGCAGCCTCGTCGGCGACGAGCTTCTCCGCAACGTGGCGCCGAACCATCTGCGCGGCGTCTGGTGGGGCGGCTACATCTCGAGCCTGCGAGACGGCTTCCCCGTGCAGATGTGGGAGTACCTGCTGACGGGCACGGTGAACGCCGACCAGTTCTTCCAGTGCGTGCCCGGCGGGACGCTTTCGGCGTTCGGCGGCGACCTCGCCCCGGCGCCGTACGTGCAGAGGATGGTCCCGCACCTCAGGGCGCTTAAGCGCGGCGTCGCGCAGCTGCTCATACGAACGCCGTTCAGAAACGACGGCTTTGCGCTCTACCACTCCCACGCGAGTGCGTCGGCGGCGAAGCTCGTGGACTCCTTCCGCACGCCGGAGGCGACGCTCGGGCCGCTCATCCGCTTCTGCTACCGAAAGGGCTACGCCGTCAGGATGGTGACGCCGCACACGCTTGAGAAGCTGGGCGAAGTGAAAGTCCTGTTCCTTTCGGGGGCGACGGTCCTCTCCGACGCCGAAGTCGCCGCCCTGAAGACGTTTGCCGCGAGGGGCGGCATCGTCGTCTCCGACGTGGAGACGGGGGTGATGGACGAGTTCTTCGTGTCGCGCGAGAAGTCTCCGCTGGCGGGGATCGTCGGGCGGATGCCGGACGTGGCGGACGACGGCGCACTGCAGGCGTTCCTGACTTCCTGCGGAATCGCTGCGAATCCCGAGTCGGTGGAGGGGCTTCCGGTGGCCGGCAGCGTCTTCCGCGTGCGGGAGAAGGACGGGTGCCGCATCGTCGGCTTCAAGACGACTTCAAAGGCGCTCGGGTCTCATGTGACGGTGCGCTTCGGGCGCAAGTGCCGCGTGTACGAGGTAGGCAAGGGGCTTATCGGCGAGACTGACAAGGTCGAGATCGCCTCGCTGAACGTGCCGTTCAAGGTCTACGCTGCGTTCGACGGGGAGCCTGAGTTCTTCAGGAAGGGGACCGTGTACCGCCGCGAGGTGCTTGCGCCGGGCGGCATGCCGGTGGCGCACCGCGAGATGGTCTTCGCATACGACGGATCGCTGCCGAGATATGCCCCTGCGCTCAACGACGCGGCGGGCGACTGGCGGCTCCGTTACGTCGACGTCGCCACGGGGAGGGTGCGCGAATTGCCCGCAAGGTGAGCACCCACCCGTGTCGCGGTGAAAGCAAAAGCGGACAGCTGTAGTAAGCAAAAGCGGAATGGGAAGTCGGTGCCGCCGGGCAACGGTCGCTTCGCGCTCTATGCGTCGGGATCAGGCGGCGGCGAGCTGATTGGCGTCAGGCTCTCCGACCCGTCCGGGAACGTGGTCTGGCAGGATTCGGAAGTGGAGGGCTGGAAGGCGTACGTCTCCGACGGCCTGCCTGCCGCGGGACTATGGAAGTTCGACATATCTCGGCCCGCGCGCGGCGCCTTCGAGGACTTCAAGCTCGACATCGCCGGCGTCCAGGGCTATTTCTTCCTCACGCCCGACAAGCACTGGTAGGCTTTATGGTGCGCGCGTGCGGCATCTTCCGCTGCCCTGTGGAAAGCCGTTTGCCGCAGGAAAATCTGATCCGGCGGCAATAAACATCTTTGCCACATGCAGATTGACTGCTAGGGCTTCGTCGATTCCATTTTTAGGTGGATATCCGCCTAAAAATGGAATCGACTACTTGATTCGGAAGCGGCGTTCATGGTATAATACGCGCCATGAAAATAAAGCGAGACTTCTATCTCGACAGGCTGATCGAAGCCAAGGGCGATGGGTTCGTCAAGATCTTGACGGGCATTCGCCGCTGCGGGAAGAGCTATCTTCTCTTCAACCTCTTTAAAGAGCACCTGCTGAAGGATGGCGTGCGCCGCGAAAACATCGTTGAAATCGCACTTGACAAAAAGAAGGACGCGAAATTGCGCGACCCCGATGCCCTGTATGATTTTCTGTTAAAGCACACGGCCAAGAAGCGGGGACGAGTCTATGTGTTCATAGACGAGGTGCAGGAATGCAGAAGGCCGAAAGGGACTGGACGGGAAACAGCCGAGGAGAAAGCCGAGCGCGAGCAACAGTTCTACGACATCCTGAACGAGTTCCGCGAACGCAAGAACATCGACCTGTACGTGACAGGCTCTAATTCGCGGCTTCTCGTGACAGATGTCGCAACGCAATTCCGTGGACGTGGAGAGCCCATACAGATAAATCCGCTCACGTTCTCGGAGTACTATGCCGCCGCTGGCGGCGACAAGACCGATGTCTGGACGCAGTATCTTTTATACGGCGGCATGCCAGAGCTTTTCTCCATGCGGACGGATGAAGCGAAAAAGGCATATCTGGATGGACTTTTCAAGACGATCTATTTCAGGGATGTGGTCGAGAGATGCGAATTGCCCGATGACAGGTTTCTTGCCAATGTCAACGATGTGCTGATGAGCGCTTCCGGCAGCCTTACGAATCCCACGAAGCTTGCCAACCATATCGGAACGATACTTGGCAAGAAGCCAGATTCACGGACTGTCGATCGGTACATACACATGCTGACGGATGCCTATCTGTTCAGAAAGGCCGAGCGGTATGACATCAAGGGGAGAAGCTATCTTGATTTCCCTTCAAAGTACTATCCTGCGGATGTGGGACTTCGTAATGCACGTCTCAATTTCCGCCAGGTAGAGCCTGACCATCTGATGGAATGCGCAATATACAACGAACTGGTTGCGCGAGGGAAAAGTGTTGATGTCGGCATGATCGAGGTTGAGTCTAGAGTTGGCGGGAAACGCGAGAAAAGGCAACTTGAGATCGATTTTGTCGTAAACACGGGTGTGGCAAGACGTATATCCAGTCGGCCTACCGGCTTGAGGGTGCGGGCAAGATTGAGCAGGAAACGCGAGGACTTCGCAAAATCGGGGATTCCTTCCGGAAAATTGTCGTTGTGGATGGCGTTCAGCCGTTCTACACGGACGAATCCGGCGTTTCTTTCGTCAGTTTGATGGACTTCATGCTCAATCGGAATATTCTAGACTGATTGGTTTCCTGTGTGCTAACGCTATTGACCTGTGCGGCAATATTCTATTGTCAGAAATGCTGCTCGCTTGCGATTCCTCTATTGCCGTGCATGATGTGGCGTGAGATGTCAGGTGCGCCGCGCCAGGTGAGGCGATTGTGGTATAATACGCGACATGGACGCGAAGCGCAAGATACCGTACGTGGCAATGAACTGGGTGAAGCTTGCCGGCGAATTTGTCGTAGTTACGCTCTCCGCTGCAATGGCGCTTGCGGCCGGCGCGACGCCGTTCCGTCTCGACCTTTCAGGCGAGTGGGACGTGCGAGGCACGAACTTCGCGGGCAGGGTGCATCTGCCGGGGACTCTGGCGGACGCCGGTCTCGGGACATTGCAGACGCCTGAGCACTTCGCCGCATGCACGGAACGGACCGAGAAGACCGGCCTTGCGCTCAAGTACAAGTACAGGGGCAAGGCCGTGTATTCTCGCACATTTTCGCTTGCCAAGGAGCATGCCGCAAAGCCGCTCGAAGTGTTCCTCGAGCGCGTGATGTGGTCAAGCAGGCTGAAGATTGACGGCAGGGACTACGGGCTCTGCGACTCGCTTGGCGCACCACACGTCCACCGTGTCCACGCAGGGGCCCTCGCCCCCGGTGTGCACCGCATTGAAATCGAGATAGACAACTCAAAGCACTACGGCGTCGCCATGAAGGCGCACGGCTACAGCGAGTGGATGCAGAGCGTGTGGCACGGCGCGATCGGACGGCTTGAGATTCGCGAGGCCAATCCGCTCGATTCGGTTCGCGTGTTCGCCAGCTTCCCAGCCGGCAGGAAGGTCCGTTTCGAACTGCCGGAGGGATTTTCGGCGAATGCCGAGACCGTCGTCTCCGATTCCCTGAAGTTCTCAGGGTTCGTGACCGAACGGTCTCCGTATGCCGAAGGCCGCGTCATGGTGACGGCGTCTCTTTCGGAAGAGACCCAGCCGTGGGACGAATTCAACCCTCGCCTCTACGACGTCACGTTCCGCGGCGCGGAAGGCAGTCCGGGGAAGACGGTTCGATTCGGCTTCAGGACGATAGGCCGCGAAGGCAATAGGCTCATGCTGAACGGCAGGCCGCTGTTCGTCCGCGCCGACATAGACAACTGCCATTTCCCGCTCACGGGCTATCCCGACATGTCCCGGCGCGAGTGGGACCGTTTCTTCGCCATCCAGCGCAGCAACGGCATGAACGCCATCCAGATGCACACCTGGACTCCGCCCGAGGCGGCGTTCGAGCTGTTCAAGGCCCGGCTCCTTGTCAGGAACATGCTTTCGGAGGATATCCCTGCCGGAACGCGCTGGAGATGGTCCCTGGGAGATCGTTCCGGCTGGGCCGTGGCGGAGAAGCCCATCCCGTCCGGGGCGCTCGCGGACGTCGGCGGGGTGGAGATCCCTCTCGCGCAGTTCGGTTCGCCGCGTCGCCTCGAACTGCGGTTCGGCGAGAACGCCTGGCGGATATACGTGCTGCCGACCGTCGCGGAAATCCCGGCTGCGCCGGGGAATGTGCTTGTAACGGCGGATCCAGCCGCCGCGAAGAAGGCGTTGGCGGAAGGGGGCCGCGTCGTCTATACGGGCGGCAGCGGGAAAGGCGGCTTGACGGCCTTCAAGCCAATCTACTGGTCCACGGGACTTTTTCCGGCGGTGCACAAGCACATCGGGTTTGGCGCTGTGGTGGACTCTTCGCATCCCGCGCTCGCGCCGACCGGGTGCGACCGGTGGCAGGACGAATTCTGGCGCAGGCTGTTCGAGGACGGCGACCGCAAGGCCACGGCGCACAGGCTGGAGGGGATGCCGCGCGATTTTCGCCCGATCGTGACTGTCGTCCCCGACCTCCACCACTCCTACTTCATCTCCCCGCTTTTCGAGGTCAAGGTCGGAGAAGGCCGTCTGCTCGTTTGCGGACTCACCATCGACTCGGACTGCCCGGCCGCGAGGCTTCTGAAAAAGACGCTTTGGCGCTATGCTGGGTCGGAAGACTTCGCCCCCAGGTGGTCCGTGGAGCCTGGCTGGTTCGACGCCATGTTCCTCGCCGGTGGGGGAAAAACGGCGAACGATTCCGTCAAGCTCGACGCCGATACACAGGACATGCTCAATGTCGTAAAGCCCCGTCCATGACCTCGCCCGCGCCGCTCCCGCTCCGCGACTGCGGTCTCTTCCGCTGCCCTGTGAAAAGCCGTGGGAGTGATAAAGAAAGTGCATAGAAAGTATAAAAGAAAGTGATAAAGAAAGGGCTGTATAGACCAGAGTCGCCCAGATACCGCAGGAGAATTTGGTATAATTCTGGGTAGTGATCAGAAGGATGGACTACCAAAACTATGGAAAACAGTTTCTGGGACATGAAGGAGATGCTGACATGAACTTCGTCTGGCAGCAGAAAGGATGGCCGAACGCGACAGTTGACCGGGTCGCGCTTAAGGATGAACTTGTGGCGTTTAAGGATGCATTGTTGAGGGCGCGGAAGTTCCTCAGAAAGCCGCAGGATCCGGAAGCGGTTGCGCGGGCGCTCGCGCAGGAGGCAGTGAAGACGAGTGCCATAGAAGGCGTTAACGTTGACGAGAGTGTAGTAATGTCGTCTATCTGCAAGGTTCTTGGTGTTACGTACGCGCCGAAGGGCTTCACGAAGGATGTTCGGGCGGAAGGCGTCGCGCAGATGGTGCTTGCCGTACGCAGAGACTGGGACAAACCGCTCACAGAATCTCTTCTTAAGAGATGGCATAAGGCTCTTCTATCCGGCCGCGAAGACAAGATCGCCATCGGTGATTTCCGCAAACATGCCGAGCCGATGAGGGTCGTTCGTCGGCGTGCCGACGGCACGGTTGAGATTCGCTATGAAGCGCCGCCGAGCGAACAGGTGCCGAACGAAATCCGCACGTTCTTGAAGATGTGGAGGGTCCCAGTGGAAAAACCAGTGGAGGTCGCTCTGAAAGCAGCGATGCTCCATCCGCACTTTGAGTCAATCCATCCGTTCGAGGACGGCAATGGGCGCGTGGGGCGTGCGATTGTCGCGAAGACGCTCGCAGAAGGACTGGGGCTCCCCCTCGTCCTTCCGGTTTCTACCGTCATTGCCCGCCACCGTGTCGCCTACTACGACGAGATCAACGAGGCGTCGCGTTCGCTGGACTGGACGAATTGGGCGGCGTTCTTCATCCCTGTGCTGACCGAGACGATTGAAGGGTTTGTGGCGGCTGTGAAGTTCATTGCGGCGAAGCGGGCTTATCTCGCAAAGTACGAGTCCGCATTTACGGAACGCGCGAAGAAGGTGATCCTGCGGATGTTCGAGGACGGCGAAGAGGGCGTGAAGGCCGGACTTTCGGCGTCGAAATGGGTGCGCATGGCAAAGGTGTCAAAGCGTTCGGCGGAGCGCGATCTCGCGCAACTTGTGGCTGACGGCGCGGTCTTTGCCGTCAATGACGGCCCGCAGACGCGCTACCAGCTCAACTGTGTCTTTTCGGGTGGCGCGATTGAGCCATTAAATGAGCCATTAAATGAGCGCTTGGTGCGGTTGGTTGCGACGCATCCAGGAACACAACTTCCCTACTTGGCTTCCGTCGTCTCGCAGAGCCGGGCCACCGTCAAACGTGCCGTCGCCGCGCTGGTCAAGGCGGGTAAGATTGAGCATCGCGGCAGCAAGAAGACAGGGGGCTACTATGTCGTCAAATAATCTCATAACACATGTCGCGCCGAAGTGCGCTGCACGTAGGCGGTTCGCGGGCATGGGCACGTCTCCGGCGGTGCTGACGGAGGCGGTGTGGGCGCTGGCTGTAAAGGTGAAAGGAGGCAGAAAAGATGAAATTGACTTCCAAGCTTGACAAACATGACATGACTGAGGAGGATATCAAGAATCGGTTTGTCACGGAATCAGATCGGCTGGGAGACAAGATATGTCAAATGACTTGAGACCGGAAGAGCGCGCCAGAGTGAAGATCGACGAGCAGCTCGTCGATGCGGGATGGCACATCGCCGACCGCAGCCACTTTACTTACGACCACAACGCAACTGCCCTGACGGAGGGGTTGCTTGACGGCAACTACGAGGCCGATTATCTTCTTTTTGTCGACGGCAAGGTAATCGGTGTCCTTGAGGCGAAGCGCAGCGACATCGACCTCGAATCCGCAGCCGGAGGCCAAGCCGTCAACTACGCGCATATCATACCCGAAGAGTATCCCCGCTGGAACGACGAACCTCGTGTTGTCCTTCTTGCAAACGGCGAGAAGATTCTTCTTCGCAATCCCGGCACAGGCGAGTACAATCCCGTCTCGTCGATGCCCACGCCCAAGATGTGCCTTGAGCTATCCGGCATCAAGTCTTACTGGGGCGGACTTCCCGAATTGAATGATTCCGAACGCCGAGCCCTCCGAGCCTGCCAGGTCGAGACGGTGACGAATCTTGAGTCGAGCTTTCGGCGCGGTGCTGACAAGGCACTTGTCGTCCTTGCCACGGGCGCGGGCAAGACCTACACCGCTTGCATGGCCGCGTACCGGCTCCTGTCCTACACACCCGCCAAGCGTATCCTTTTTCTCGTTGACCGCAACAACCTTGGCGAACAGGCCCTTAACGAATTTGCCACGTTCCGCCTAACTCAGAACGGCGCTCCATTTACGGATATCTTCATCACCGAGCGCCTCAAGGGAAATCAGGCGAACCCCAAGGCGAGCGTGACGATTGCGACCATTCAGCGCGTCTATGCCGCGCTGACCGGTACCGCCGCGAAGAGCGACGAAGACGAGGACGACGAAGACCGCGAAGAGGCTGCCGCGCCCGTTACCGTGGACGGACGTCTTGCCAAGCTGCCGCACGACTGGTTCGACGCCATCATAATCGACGAATGCCACCGCTCGATCTATGGACGTTGGCGCGCCGTCCTTGAATGGTTCAACACCGCACGGTTCATCGGCCTTACGGCCACGCCGTCGGCGGAGACGGTCGAGTTCTTCGATAAGAACACGG
Organism: Kiritimatiellia bacterium; assembly: GCA_017405115.1. Next base: position 7,337 of record JAFRBA010000073.1, on the reverse strand, counting down.
TCGTCAACTACACATACGAGAAGTCGGTTGCCGACGGCATCAACGTCTACTACTCGATCTACCGCATTCAGACGAAATCCGCCACGGACGGCGTCGATGTTGAGGCGGGCGAGACGGTAGATGTCTATACTCGCCGGACGCAAAAGACCGACACGGTTGTCACGGATGAGCCCGCCCACTACGCGGTGCCGCAACTTGACCGCGCCGTCGTCCAGCCTGACCACATCCGGCTTGTTCTTGAAGCCTACAAGAACGCCGTGTATACGGAGATGTACAAGGACGACCTCGCCCGCGATCCGGACTTCGCCTCTCTCCCGAAGACCCTCATCTTCGCCAAGTCCGAATCTCATGCGCGGCACATCGTGGAGATCGCCCGCGAGGTGTTTGACGGCCAGGCAACGGACTTCGTCCAGACGATTACCTACTCCGCTGGCGATCCGCAGAAGCTCATCCGCGAATTCCGGACTTCCCGCACGTTCCGCATTGCCGTGACAGTTACACTTGTCGCCACCGGCACGGACATCAAGCCGCTTGAGGTTGTCTTCTTCATGCGCGACGTGAACGCCTACTCACTCTACGTGCAGATGCGCGGTCGCGGATGCCGCACCATCAACCCAGATCAGCTGAAGGCCGTCACGCCGAACGCGAACGGAAAGGAGCAGTTCTTCCTTGTTGACGCCGTTGGCGTGACGGAGCATCCGTTTGACGATGGCGCGGTCAGGCCCGACACCCAAGGCCCCGCGCCGCTAACCTTGCCTCGACTCCTTGAGAAGCTCTCCCTCGGCATCGTGTCCGACGACAACCTGCGGCTTCTCGCCTCGCGCTTGTCGCGCATCAATGCCAGATCGTCTGAAGCGCAGAGGATGAAGTTCTCCGTTCTCGCGTCCTTTACGATGCAGGATATGGCCGAATTGCTGTTTGAGGCGTTGTCCGATGACTCTCTGCCGCCGTTCACGTCTGCCTCGGAACCGAACACGCGCCGTCGCGCCCTTGTCGCGCCCCTTATTAACAACATATCCGCCCGCGACTATCTCCTTGAGTTGAACGCGGGGTACGTGGTCATCCAGAAGCCGGGCAAGGACGAGATAATCTACACGGGCTTTTCGGTTGCGGAAGCTCACAACGTCCTCGACGGCTTCGAGGCGTTCCTGAAGGCCAATCCCACGGGCAACGAGGCGATTGCGGCCATAAAGGAGTCGCATGAGATGCGCTTCGACTATTCTGCGCTGTCTTCCATCCGCGACGATTCCATACACTTCAACTCGTCCTTCTCCTGCCCCAAGGTATGGAACGCCTACGCGCTCGTCCGGCAGGAGGACGTGGTGAAGCTCTCCTCCCCGACCGAGCGTGACGCGATGACGAACTGGCTTGGCCTTGCGCGGTTTGGACTTGGCCGTTCGCAGAAGCTGTATTCGCTTCTTTCCTCTTCGCAGTACTTCTCCGCCGCGAAGCATTACGAACTATGGAAGGGTCAGAAGCAGCGTGGCGCGATAACTCCCGGACAGGACGACATCCTCAAGGAGGCTCTTGGCATAATCCTCTCCAACGGGGCGGTCGGTCGCGACGACCTCATCAAGGAGGGGAATGTACAGCTGCTCGCAGAGGGCGTACGCGCATTCGGTTCACCGCAGGCGTTTGACGGCGAACTCGCATCCCTTTCGTCATTCTTCATGAAGGCTATATGAACATGGAACACAACGAACAGTCTCTTGTGCAGAAGGTTTGGCAGCTCGCGGACGTCCTTGCGGCGGCTGGAGTGGCTTTCACCGACTACATCGTGCAGCTCACCTACATTCTTTTCCTCAAGATGGACGCCGAGGCGGAGGCGCTTGGCATCGAGAGCAAGATTCCGAAGGATTGCCGTTGGGCGAATCTCGTGGACAAAGATGGTTTCGACCTTCTCGAACGCTACGAGAAATCGCTTAAGAAGCTCTCGGAGCAGCCGGGTCTTATCGGCACGATATTCTCCAAGGCGCAGAACAAGATATCCCAGCCCGCCCACCTCGCCAAGGTCGTGGCGATGGTTGACGCGCAGGACTGGCTTTCGCTCGACATCGACACCAAGGGCGCAATCTACGAGGGCATCCTTGAAAAGAACGGGCAGGACAAGAAGTCCGGCGCGGGCCAGTATTTCACGCCACGCGCCCTCATCAAGGCGATGGTGGACGTGACGAACCCGAAGATTACCGAGACTGTGTGCGACCCGGCCTGCGGCACGGGTGGATTCCTTCTCGCGGCGTTCGACCACATGAAGCGCGAGTCCCAGGATCGCCGCAAGCAGATGTTCCTCAAGACCGAGGCGTTGACCGGCTGCGACATTACGCCGCTTGTCGTCACGCTCGCCTCGATGAACCTCTATCTCCACGGCGTCGGCATCGAATCAAGCCCCGTCAAGTGCGAGGATTCCCTAGAGAAGGAGCCGTCCCGCCTCTACGATGTAATCCTTGCCAATCCGCCGTTCGGAACCCGCCCCGCCGGGCTTGGGGAGATATCCTTGATGCGTCAGGACTTCTTCGCCAAGACATCCAACAACCAGCTGAACTTCCTTCAGCACATCATGTTGCTCTTGAAGGTCGGCGGCAGGGCGGCGGTCGTTCTCCCGGACAATGTGCTTTTCGAGGGTGGCGCGGGCGAGACTGTGCGAAAGAAACTCCTCGCTGACTACAACCTCCACACGATCCTGCGACTTCCGACAGGCATATTCTACGCGCAGGGCGTGAGGGCGAACGTGCTCTTCTTCTCCCGTGGCGGCAAGACCTCCGAGACGTGGGTTTACGACTACCGCACGGGCGTAAAGCATACGCTTGCGAACAACAAGCTCGAACGCCGCCACCTCGACGATTTCGTCGCCTGCTACACGCAGAAGAAGCGAACCGAGACCGAACGCTGGCATCGCTTTGCCGTGGAGGAACTCGTCAAGCGTGACAAGACGAACCTTGACCTCAAATGGCTCAAGGAGCAGTCGGACGACGATGCCGACGTTTCTCTCAAGGAGTTGCTTGCGGACATGGAGAAGTACCGCGATACGATAAACAAGGCCGTGACGCAGCTTGCAGCTCTCGCCAAAGGAATCGAAGAATGAAGGTCGTCGAGCAGTTCAAACGTCGAATTCTCGATCTCGCCATTCGCGGCAAGCTTGTTCCACAGTACCCGAACGACGAGCCGGCAAGCATCCTCCTTGAACGCATCAAGGCGGAAAAGGCGAAGCTCGTCAAAGCCGGCAAGATCAAGAAGGAGAAGAACCCCTCTGAGATCATCATTGGTTCTGATGGGGCGGCCTATGAGAAGTTTGCTGACGGCTCAATCAAGGATATATCCACCGAGCTGCCGTTTGCATTGCCGAACGGATGGGTGTGGACGAGGATTGGAAATGTCTGTTATGATTTCCAATACGGAACGGCACGTAAATCCACAAAGAATGGAAATGTCCCTGTGTTGCGCATGGGAAATCTTCGTGCTGGGGAAATTGATTATTCGGACTTGGTATATACTTCCGACAAAGATGATATTGAGCGGTATTGTCTTAATCCCGGAGATTTGCTTTTTAATAGAACTAACAGTTCTGAAAAAGTTGGGAAAGTCTCTATATTCCGAGGGAAGAAGCCGTGTATATACGCGGGGTATCTTGTGCGCTTTAGACCTGTTCGCAGTGATTCAGAGTTCATCAACTACATGATGAACTCCCGTTACCAATGGGAGTTTTGCCAGTCTGTAAAGACAGATGCAGTAAATCAATCAAACATTAGTGCGTCAAAGTTCATTCAATTTCTCGTTCCTCTACCTCCTCTCGCCGAACAGAAACGTATTGTCGCTAAAATCAAAGAGTTGTTAAAGGTTGCTGACTAGCTTGATGCAACAACAAATAACTGGATGAATACGCGCAAGCAAATCGACAAGAAGATTCTCGATCTTGCAATTCGCGGGAAACTCGTCCCGCAAGACCCGAACGATGAACCGGCAAGCGAACTTGTGAAGAGGATTGCCACTTCTCATAAGTCCCCCTGCAAGAACCAGAGCGAGCTTATCCATCCGCCGTTTGCAATCCCACAATCATGGGAGTGGGTGAGGCTGGGAGCGATTTGTGAAATTCTGGACTCAAAGAGGAAGCCTGTTGCAAAATCGAAAAGAAAACCTGGACCATATCCATACTATGGCGCGACTTGCATCCAAGACTTCGTTTCTGATTTTATATTTGACGAGCCGCTTGTGTTGCTTGGTGAGGATGGTGCTAAATGGGGTAAGGGTGACAAATCAGCATTCTGTGTGGATGGCAAGATTTGGGTGAACAATCATGCCCACGTTCTGCGACCTTGCGACGGCATCAACCATATTTATCTTGTATGCACATTGGATATTTTGGATTTGATGCCTTATGTGACAGGTACTACAGTCCCCAAGTTAAATCAAGAAAAGATGTGCGATATTCAGATTCCTCTTCCGCCTCTTGCGGAGCAGAAGAGGATTGTTGCCAAAATTGAGGAGTTGCGAGCGGTAATAAAGCCGCTCACCATGTGACGACCTTGTCGACGATGGAGCGTTGCTCTGTGCTGGTGCGTCGAAGGTAGATGCGTGTCGTTTCGATGCTCTCGTGTCCCATTAGGTCGGCAAGGAGCGATATGTCGTTGAACTTCTCCAGAAAGTTCTTGGCGAAACGATGCCGGAAAGAGTGCGGGTAAACGACCGCAGGATTCAACTTGTACTTTATGGCGAGTTTCTTAAGTTGTGCGGCAATGCCCCGCGCCGTAATGCGTTCGCCGCTTCGGTTGATGAAGAGGAAACCCGATGACTGGCCGCGTGATGCGAGCCATGTCAACGCCTCCTCTTTAAGTTTCTGCGGGATATATATTCGTCTCATCTTGCCGCCCTTGGAATAGATGTCAATGTGCCCGGCTGTGACGTGTTCGACTTTCAGCTGCAGGAGTTCGCTTATACGCGCCCCTGTCGCAGCGAGAAATCGGATGACGAAATACCAGTAGCGCTCCGCCGGGTTGTTCAGCTTCCGCTTGAAGTAGGCGTAGTCCGCGTCGCTTATGACATTCTCCAGAAACGGCTTCTGCTGGATGCGGATAAGTGGCATCTTCAATGTCGGTCTGCTGATGCATGTTGCGTAGGCGTTCATGGCGAGAAGCCGGATGTTTACCGTTTTCGGTTTGAAGCGTTCTATTAAGAACGCCTTGTAGAGGAGAAGGTTCTTCTTCGTGAACTCTCCAAAGTGCGTTGTGTATTGCCTTGCCGCAAAGCAGTACGAGGCAACCGTGTTGGCCGACTTGTTGGTCTTCCGCAGGAACGCGGAGAATTTTTCGAGGTCTATCATAGCAGTGTCCTTTCATTAGTTCTGCTATGATAGTGAAACGAAGCGTCAAAAGGTTACGAGCGTTCTCGTCGTGGCTTTCAGCTCTTCAACTCGCTTCACAATTCGTTTTTGCTCGTTCAAAGGTGGCAGCGGGATGGGCAAGTCAACAAACTTGTTCCAAATGATACTCTCCACCGTAGTGCCTGATTTTTTATAATCCGAAAGGATGATGGATTCTAACGACTTGAGCGCTAAATATACATACTCAATCATTTCTGGCAGCCATAGTGTAAGTGCGCGCTGATCTTGATTGATGGTCAATTCTCGCCTTGCAATTGCAACCGGGAAAACTCTACGAAGTATTCCACTTCGAGTACACATTAATGGCTCTTCGGAGTTTTTAGTGGAAAGTGCCGCTTGAAAGTCGCTGTTTGAAACTCCGACGGTTGGCGTTCTCGCTACCGCTCCACCGCTTCGCGCCATGCAACCGCTCTGCATTTGCGGTATAATGTCCGCATGGAAGACATTCTCAACAGACACTATGCCGCGCTCCTTGGCCTTGGCGAGGAGTGGAATGTAACCGACGTGAAGCTTGACGTGGCCGCCCGCCGCATCGACATCTGGCTTGAGTATGCGAAGCGCTCCGCGATTTGCCCGGCATGCGGAAGGCTGATGCCGCTTCACGACCAACAGCCCGAGCGGACATGGAGGCATCTCGACACGATGCAGTTCGAGACGCTGATCCACGCGAAGACGCCGCGCGTGAAGTGCGCAGACGACAAGGTCAAGGTCATCGAGCTTCCCTGGGCGGAGAAGGGATCGCGCTTCACGCTTCTCTTCGAGGCGTTCGCGATAAGGGTTCTCCAGGCCGCGAGGAGCGTCAAGGACGCCAGGGATCTGCTGCGCCTGAGCTGGTTCCAGACGCACGAGATCATGTCCGCCGCCGTGAAACGAGGCCTCGCGAGGCGCGACGCGGAGGAGATATCCTTCGTCGGCATGGACGAGAAGAGCTTCCTGAAGGGCAAGGACTCCGAGGCGTTCGCCTGCCTCATGACCGACATTGACAGACATCGCGTGCTGGACGTCGCGCGCGGCAGAAGCGAGAAAGGCGCCACGGCCCTGATAGAGAAGGCGCTGAACCCGCTCCAGCAGTACATGGTGTGCGGCGTGGCGATGGACATGTCCGCCCCGTTCGAGAACGCCGTGCGCAAGCTCATGCCCTGCGCGGACGTGGTGTTCGACAAGTACCACATCGAAGCACATCTCAACGAGGGCGTGGACAACACGCGCAAAGGCGAGAACAAACGCCTTTTGGAGGCGGACGACAAGCGCCTCGCCAAGAGCAAGTACCTCTGGCTGACAGGATTCGAGCACATGAGCGACGAGGCCATAGCACACCGAAACGACCTGCTGAAATGCGCTCTCGACACGGGCAAGGCCTGGGCGCTCAAGGAACTGTTCGGGTGGTTCTGGAAGAGCCGGGACAAGTTCATGGCCAAGGCCAACTTCACGTTCTGGTACGAACAGGTCGTCAAGTCCGGACTCAAGCACATGGTCAAGGTCGCCAACACGCTGAAGAATCACCTCTACGGCCTTCTGGCGTGGTTCGACAGCCGCATCAACAACGCCCTCACAGAGGGCTTCAACACGACGATTCAGGCGCTCAAGGCCACCGCCAAGGGCTATCGCAACTTCGAGAACTTCCGCACGGTCATCCTCTTCTACTGCGGCAAGCTCGACATGCGCCCTGACTTCGTCCGCGTAGGCGCGACGCTGTAGCCGATAGAACGCGTCTCTGCAAAGCCCCTCCAACGCGCCACAATTCATGGCGCGGCGACCCGGCCTAATACCGCGCTGCGCTTTGGAGGCGCGCGCGGCCGGCCGGGCACCCCGCCGCGCACCCTCGCAACCGACATTCTCGCCGTGGAACGCGAATGCTTGCCGCGAAGCGCACCTCATTCGGCGGAGCGGTAGCGAGAGCCCCACGGCTCGGAGTTTCTCATTCAACAACGGCATATCATTCCACTAAATTCTTTGAAGAACC
>JAFRBA010000072.1 GCA_017405115.1 Kiritimatiellia bacterium | reverse complement strand
GGCGGACTTCCCGATGCACGGCTGGAGGGCGGTCATGCGCGGCGCCGGCTGCAGAGACTCCCCGGAGCTGCCGGTCCGGCTGACGTCGTCGTCCCCCGGCAGCGCCCGGCTCGTGTTCCGCTACTGGAACGTCGTCGCCGGAGCGTTCGTCGAGGACTCCGCGTCGCAGCGGGTGACGTCGCTGAATCCTCCGCTGCTCGTGGACTACAACAGGGACGGCCGCATAGATTCCCTTGACGTTCGTCTTTTTCTTTCCGGAAGAGTCTTCCGCTATTGGATAAATGAGTGCAAGGTAGAAGGCGCCGTATGGGAGGAGCCGTCCCTCTTCGAGGGCATAGCGGACGCACTCGTCGGGCTGGAGAACTGGAGGAACAACCACGTCGAGGGGGTGTACGACCTGATCAACCTGTTCCCTGTAGCGGTCAGCTTCGATCCATTCGTCAACGCCTGGGGAAGCGGCGTTTCATTCAAGATAACGTCTGAGAGCGGAAGCGACGTGTTCAGCTATACGCTGGCGAACATTAGCCATCTGCAGGCGGGGACGATCCGCACGGCCCCGCACGTCGACGTGAACGACAATGCCTTGGCCAATGCCACGTTGTCGCTATTGGACGACAACGGGATATCGTTCTCGCGGGCGCAGGCACTGGCGTACGGCGCGAACTCGTGCCTAATGGTCGCGGAGGCAAAGGCAAGCCGCAGCGGGGGGATGAAGATGACTGTCGCCGTCGACGGGCAGGACATGTATTCCTGCGAGCTTCCGATGCGGACGAGTCCCGTCGACGAGATGTTCCGTTTCGTCAGCATCAGAGGGGCATACGAAAACACCATGACCGAGTTCTCCGGGACTGGCGAGCCGTCCAACAACCCAGACGGCGAGCTTGCCGTCAGGGACGTGTTCTTCGTGCACGGATTCAACGTCGATCTTGACGGCGCAAGGAACTGGAACCGCGAGATGTTCAAGCGGTTCTGGGTGTCGGGCATGAACGCCCGCTACTGGGGCGTGACGTGGTCCGGTGACTACCACGCTTTGCCGCTGGTCGGCGAGAACTTCAACGGGCTCCACTACCACCGCGACGTCCGGCAGGCGTTGATGAGCGCCCAATCGTTTGCCAATCTTGTGAACCAGCACGGACACAATGCCGTCGTCATCGGTCATTCGCTCGGCAACATGGTCGTCTCTGAGGGCTTGCTCAAGGGCGCGAACGCCAGCACGTACATCATGCTTGACGCGGCGGTCGCGTCGGAGGCGTACAGGCCGGAGCTTCAGGCGGACAGCACGGAGATTACCGACAAGTACGTGCCTTCGGACTGGGATGGCTACCATGAGCGCACATGGGCGGCGAACTGGTACACATGGTTCACAAATAATGTCAATGACGCGCGCGGCAAGACAGGCTGGGCTGGGCACTTTGCGCCGTTGTTGGAACGGCAGGGACTCTCGGTCTATAACTTCTACTCGTCGGGTGACGAGGTGTTTGCCGAGAACTCTTCAACGCCAGGACTGACGACAGGTGTATTCCACTGGCCGACGCTGGACCTTGAATGGCCGTTCTTCCATCTGAACTTGGAGCTTGACGCATTCCCTTGGCAGAAGCAGGAGGTGTTCAAGGGTGTCAATGCGGCTGGCTCGCTTTCCGCCGGATGGGGCTTCCATTGCTGGACTACCAACATGAACAATGAAACGGTCTGGGTCCGATACTCTGCCGCAGGCGCAAACGCAATGGTCTCGGACGGCTCGATAGTCACCAACGCCGTGTTTGACCGTGGTGTATCGGCTATGTTTAGTTCAACAATCTCTGATTACGATAAGGCTGACATTTTAGCATTCCACATCCCCGCAGTGTCCAGTCCTGCTGGTAAGGTAGAGGTGATTGGCAGTCATCAAGACGTTGCAAATGATTTCAATCTAAACGATGGTGCGTATCGTGCAAATGATTGGGGACGCCCCAAACCATCGGGATATCCAGAGAATGAACTTATGCCGTGGTTGCATTCAGACATTAAGAACATGGCCTACTACCATGTCTATCCCGCATTTACAAACATCGTGGGAAAAGGAGAAATGAGATGAAGTGGATAATTCTTTGTATAACGACAGCGTGTCTCTCGTATGTTGCCTTGGCGTTCATACCAAAGCATAGCCCAAGATACTACGAGGCTCAAAAACCAGAAGTGAAACACGCCCAACGACATGGCGCAGAGGCGAAGGTTGTTTATCGAGTGGTAGATGACGAAGGAAGCCCTCTTGCGAATCAAGAAGTAGGATATAGATGGCAGAATGACTATCCTCGAAAAACATGGGGTGGATGTGCCATAACTGACACCAATGGTGTAGTTATCCTGCAAGATAAGGTCGGAAGTCAAATGACGATTGGAGTACGACGAAAAGGCTACTATGGGTCAGGAGACAGGATACAATTCTTTTGGCGCGAGGGGATATCCCCACTAGTCAAGGACGGCAAGTGGCAACCGTATGGAGAGCAGCGAACACTTGCAGTAAAACGCAAGAAGTCGCCTGTTGTTATGACCTCTTTGCATTATACATCTATTGCAGTCCCTATGACAAACGTGTGGCTGGGAATTGACATGGAGTCGTTTCAATGGACTCAACCATATGGGAACGGGAAGCATGAAGACATGCTTCTGCGGTTCAATTACGAGAAACATGACAGATATGCCGTCCAGTGGGCAACGATGGATGTTTCATTCACGAACAATCCATACGCGGGATTTTACGTTCTTCCCCAAGACTCTTATTCCGAGATGAAGAGTCCGTACCATGCAGACACCAATGCCGTTTTCTCTCAGACGCACACTTTTAGGCATGAGTTTTTTAACAAATACATAGATGCTATCAGGGAGGGGGATTGTATGGTTTTCAGAACGCGGACTCGTATTGACGAGACCGGCAATTTGATTTCTGCGCATTATGGCAAGATATATGGTCTATGGGAATTTGCGGATATGATTAGGGTGCGTGATATGTTCTTTAACATGACGCCAAACGACATCAACCTTGAAGACATGAAGACTTATAAAGAATCAGAATTGCGCGAGGGGCGATGAACTTATTCCCTTTGCTTCACTCCGACATTAAGAACATGGCCTATTACTATGTCTTTCCGGCATTCACAAACATTGTTGAAAAAGGAGTGCTAAGATGAAAACGTTGATCACTACAGGCGTTGCGATGTTCGCCTTTAAGGCTGCACTCGCAGACATTCCCAAGCATAGTTTGACATATTACGAAGCGGTAAAACCTGAGGTGCAGGAGGCGCAACGCAAAGGCGCAAAAGCGAAACTAAGCTACAAGATTGTTGACGATGAAGGAACCCCGATTACAAACGCGATGGTTTACGGCCAATGGCAGAACGACTATCCGCGAAAAACGTGGAAGGAAACTTTTGTCACTGACGCCAACGGAGAATTTATCGCTAAGGGTAAAGTGGGGGGACGATTCGGTTTTTATGTCAAGAAGGATGGATGTTATCTATCTTCCACAGGAGTTGAATTCCACTGGCGCCATGGTGTGTCCCCATTGGTCAAAGATGGCAAATGGCAGCCGTATGGAGAATGTCGAACGTTGGTAGTAAAACGTAAGAAGATGCCTATTGATATGCCAATGTTATTGGATACGGCGATCTCGGTTCCCGCTACAAATGTATGGCTCGGCCTTGACTTGGAGACGTTCAAATTGACAAGCCCATACGGAGATGGTGCGCATGCAGACATGCAACTTTGCTTTAATTCAGAACCTGTCAACAAATATGTTCCAAATTGGGCGACAATGGAGGTGTCGTTCACAAATAATCCCCACGGAGGTTTTTATGTCTTGCCCAAAGATGAGTTCTCCGAACTGAAGAGTTCGTACAATGCGAATATAAATATGTTGTATCGAACGACCAGAACATTTCGCATTGGCAGAATGGCAAGTGAACGTGACATTCTGAACGACGATTCATACATTGTTTTCAGGACACGGACTAAGGTTGATGACAAGGGTCGGCTTGTGTCGGCACACTACGGGAAAATCTATGGCCCGTGGTATATATGGAGGAACACTAGGGCTAGAATGATATTCTTCAATACAATTCCGAACGACACCAACCTTGAGGACATGGAAACATTTAAGAACTCAGAAATGACGAGTGGACGATAACGCACGAGCAACAATTGGTGTATAAGCAAGAACAAGACGCTAGCTGCCGCAAAGAGCATGAAGAACGACGAGTTTTACATGCAGCATGCCGACATCCGTACCGGCGAGCGGTTCTACATGTCCACAGCAGTCAAAGGTTTCGCCATTCGTCTGCAATGACATTCCAATGGGAGCAATACGACGGTGCGATTCTCTTCTCCTCGTCGCTCAGGCTGCACGTCGGGCGAATCCCCCGCGCTCGCGACGCCAATCGACCGCAACAACTTCACCTTCATCTACCAGAAGTGGCGCAACGAGGTGATGCCGTACATTGACTCGCCGTGGGATGTACTCAAGAAGAAATACGCGCTCTACGACCGCGACTTTTTCCTTGCCGAGATGAACGTGGACGACAACGGCACGCCCGAAGTCGCTGACGACCGCCCCGCCGAGGACTTCTACATCTCG
>JAFRBA010000071.1 GCA_017405115.1 Kiritimatiellia bacterium | reverse complement strand
GGCATACAGGCTCATGCTCTGCGTCTTGGCGCTCGGCGTAAGCGAGCTGCACCCGTTCGCGAGCGTCACCAGCCCGCCGCCAATCGCCGCGAGCAGCACCGGCTTGACCGCGTCCCAGAGCTGCTTTCCCAGCTCCTTCCATTTGATCTTGATTTTCATTGTCGTGTTTTTCCTTCCTGGTTTAAGCTGAGGGGGCGCTATCGCTGCGGAACCTCTCCGCAATCGCGCACCCCCTCCACCCATAGCCGCTTAAACGAGGTATTTCGGAACTGACGAAATGTACTTTCGGTACATCCGAGCCCCTATTTTCAGGCGTTTCATGATTTTTTCACCTTGTAAATTTTGAGGCCCCGGAACGTCCTCCAAAACGTGCTTCAAGGCAAGCGCGAACTTTCTATGGTACGGCGGGAGTTTCCGCACGGTCTTGCGCATCCGACGCTCCCTTACCGCCGCGATCTCCTCGCGGTCGAGCCAAGCAACCATTGCCGCTACGCTACCGTATCTCATGCCACACCTCCCCCCTGCCGCGCCGTCTCGTCCGCCGTCTCGTCCGCCGTCTCGTCCGCCGTAGCTTTAGCGAAGGCGGAAGCTTTAGCGAAGGCGGAAGCTTTAGCGAAGGCGGAAGCCTCTTGACCACCGTAGCCTTGGCGTAGGTGGTTAGCGAAGGCGGAAGCTTCAGCGAAATCGCGTCCTGGTTGTCCCGGTTGTCCTGGTTGTCCCGTCCGCTTATCCGCCAAAACATTGGCGGAAGCGGGCCCCTTCGCGCCAAACTCCTTGCGAAGCCAGGACTGGAACGCGGTAACGCCGTCCAGAACCTCGCCCTGACGCTGGCACGAGGCGTAGTAGTACGCCCTTTCGACGATGCGGTTGCGGTCGAAGTGGCGGCAGTACCACGCCCAGAGCGCATAGTCCTTCGCGCACTGCGGAAAGCAGTTGCCTACAATCTCCGCCGCCGCCGCGCCCGCCTCGGAAAAAGAACACGCGCACGGAAGCTTTCGCCTCTCGTGCGCGCGCGCGGTCTTGGAAAAACAAGTTTCGCAAGAAACCCCGTCTTGTTCTTTTCCCTTGCCCTTTTCTCTTAAGGGGGTCAAGGGGGACGTTCTCTTTTCCGCTTCCCTTTTCTTTCGCTTTCCAGACGGCGACCCGCCGCCTGTTGATAACTCTCGGTCCATTGCCGATTGTTCCTTTCCTTTTCGTGACTAAAAAGCCCCGCAACCACTCGGCCACGGGGCGAACCGGCAAACACGCCGGTCCAATATTTCCTCGGAATGAAAATCAAGAAACGGCAAAAATTTTTTGAAAAAAGTTTGCCGTTTTCCAAATCTCATTCCGAGGAAATTATGGAAAGGGGCGCCAAAAGGCGCCATACAACGACAATGAAAACAAACAAAAAGAGAACAAGACTGCCCGTGCTGTGCGCGGGCCTCATCGCCTCCGCAGCTTCGGCGTTCGCGGGGGAGCAAACCCTACCGACACCGCCCCAAAGCGGCTACGTCGATACCGAAAGCTCGGTCAACGTGCCGATCACGGACTGGCCACGCCTCCGCCGCCGCTTCACGCTGGCGCTCGCGGCAAATACGAGCCCTACCGGCTGCGTCCAGGTCGCGTTCGGCAGGGACACAAACGGCGACGAGTGCCTGGAGCCCGAGGAAACGGAGCTTGTGGTCGGAAACGACTGCGGCGCATGGTTCGTCCGCGACGAGCTGACCGGACAAGAGGACACCGACCCCCAGCCGCCGTCAGGCGGCCAGCCGTCCTCCCGCACCTTCGCCCTCGTCCAGTCAAAGGCGCTGGAACGCAGATGGAACATGGCGAAGGTCACGACGCGCGGACGCGCCGACTGCAACGCATCGCTACTGGCCGAATGGCTGGAGCCCTTCGCTCTCTTCCTCAGGTGAGGCCGTCCACACAACCAAAACACAAGAAAGCGAGAAATCCAAAATGAACACATACCAAGCATTCGAGAAGTTCCTCACCTGCACCGCAATCGTCGGCGGGGTGGCATGCACCGCGTTCGTCCTCTGCTGGACGCTCCGCAGGGAGCTACGCGCCGCGCTTGACCGATGGCTCGCCCTCGGCCCTGCCGGACGCTGCGCGACGGCGCTCTTCGCGTCGGTCTGCGTAATCTACGGAAGCACCAAGGCGCCGACCAACTCGCCGCCGAACGGCATAGGCGGCGGAGCGCCGCAGATGAACGCGCCCCTTGCGGGGCTGCACCTTCCCCTGCCCGCGCTCATGTCGCCGCCGCCCATATCCGCCGCGCTCTCCACCAACGAGCAGTGGCTCGCGCGCGGCGCTTGGAACGACTGGAAGCACATAGACTTCCCAGACGGCTTCGCGTTCCCACTCGGCACGAACCTGCTCTATTCGGTTACGCTGATGTCGCAGGGCTCGCTACGCGACGCACTCGCGAATCCGTCGCCGTTCGCGGCACTTCCCGCCGCGCTCTCGCTGGAGCCCGAAGCCTCAACGGTCGCCTACGGCCCTACGCCCTCCAACTCCTTCGTCTTCGCTTGGTCGAACGCCTGCATCGACCGCGAGCCGACAAACCGCGTGGACGCATCCATCGAGCTGTTCTCCTCGGGCGACATGGCGATACGCTTCGGCGACACCTGCTCGTTCGTCCCCGCACAGCCCCCAGACGGCTTCGTCGGCATAGGCCAGGACGCAGCATGGACGACAAACGCATTTCCCGAATACACAGCCGCTATCGCCACGAACGGCTATTCGGCGTGGCTCCAAAACGAGTACGTCGGCATCAACGAGCAGAACGGACGCTTCATGGCTTCGGTCACGGTTCCTTCTCTGCCCGAAGTCGGCCCATGCTACCTCGTATGCGGACCTTACAGTGTCGTGGTGGACACGCCCGGAACATACAGCTTCCCGCTTGAGGTGTTCGAGACATACACGGTGCGCACATACCCAACCGCCCTTCCGTTGTCGATATCTACCGACGACGGATATAGGGACGCATCGCCCTCAATGTCACCTCCCATGTTCGCCGCGCCTCCGCCCCAACCGGCCACGACGAACATCTACGAAATACACGAAGTGCCGCGCCTCGTCATATCGCCAAACCACGTCCCCCTTAACCAAGCCGTGGGAACGCACGTGTCGATCTGGTGCAACATGACAAACGCCGTCCGAAGGTTCGTAGCCACCGCCGCAAATGAATTCTACCTGAACTTTTGCGGCCCGACGGATGCGGAGATAATAGAAGCCGAAGTCGCGATGACCGTGGAAATCATCTTGGAGAACGACAAAGGAAGTCGCAGCGGATTTTTCTACGTAGACCCGCTATGGGCTCCCGAGGGCGAACCAGTTCACAACTGCTGCACGAACTGCTGCGGATATGGCTGTCTCTGCAACGGCTTGTGCTGCGCCTGTTCGTGCAACTGCTATTCGGGAACGAACTCATGCGCAAACGCATCGTCAACGAACACGACATCATCAGGGAGCCAGCCGTAAGCATCTAAGCTTTTCTTTCGCTTTCGCATTGCCGAGGTACGCGGCAGCACGTAGATGACGAACGGCGTTCGTCATGTCGCCGCGCTCCAGCAGTATGCACCCGCTACGGTAATGCGACCCTGCGGAGATTTCACCCGGATAAAGCTTTTGCGAGCTTTCCCATCTCGTCACGTAGCTCCAAAACATAATAACACCATAAATAAAAACGGCGCTGGCAAATGCCAACGCCGTCCATTTCACTATTGCACGGAATCTATGATGGGGAGGTTTACAAGTTCGCAGTCGCGTAGCCATGTCAAGCGCAGACCTTGGTCGGTCGGCTGGCGCAGGGCGCAGACATTCGCGCAGCACGGGGTCGAAGCAGTCGCGTTGTTTCTTCGGGCAATGCTCCAGAAGCACCATCGCAAGCGAATACATGTCCGACTGCTCGGAAAGCCGCCCCGCGATCGCCACCTCGGGCGCGATGTAGGGGTCTGTTCCAACGCACCGCCCGCCACGCGCCGCCTCCGCATGTGGCAGCGAGGCGTCGAAGTCGACGAACGCGATCCCGCCGCCCTTGCGCCCGAGGTGGCACGGGGCTATGTCGCAATGGACGAGCCACGAATGAAGCTCTGCCAATGCCGTGAACGCCTCGACGCAGAATTGGCGGTAGCGCCTTGCGGGGACAGGAAAGTCGATGCCCTCTATCCGCTCCATGACAAAGAACGGAACGCCGCGCCATTCGCCCGTCTCGACAAGCGCGGGCATGACACATGGCGACTTCTTCATGCCCGCCAGAAGGAGCGCCGCCTCGCGAGCATTTGCGTCTGGCGCGACATCCGGCCTGTCGGTTTGCTGCATCTTTAGCGCAAAGAGCCTGTCGGGGTCGCCCTCCCTGCACACGATGAACACATGCCCCGACCGACCGGCGCCCGCGTCCTCAACGATGCGCCACCCGCTGATCACGTCGCCTACGTCCATGCCGCCTCTGCCTCCTAGTATCCGCGTCGTTTCATTATGTCCTTCACCCGGGAGACGACATGCGCGTCAACCTTGCGGCACGAACGGCCAAAGGTCGACGCGTCGATCCGCGCCCGCTTGGCGGCTTCTTTGACCGTGGTGTCCTCCCCACACTCGCGAAGCTTTCGCCACCGTCTCAAGTCCTCTCGGGAGAAGTCGATATACGCCCTTCCGCCGTCGCGGGTAGCGTCGGCCAAGTCCGCAAGAACGAGATCGAGGAACCCCGCCGCGATTTCGCGCCGTGCGTCGTCCTGCGTCCGCAGGGAGAGGCTAAGCGCGACGCTGAGCCTTTCCGCAAGCCTCTTTCGCCACGGCTTGGTAAAAGACTTGTGCTTCTGCATGCACATGTTGATTAGGACGTGCCTGAAAGAGTCCTGAGGCCTCAAGGCGGTGATACGCGGCTCCCGGACGATGTTTAAGAAAATCTCCTCCACGATGTCTTCGGCGGTGTGCCAGTCGTCGCCGAACTTCTTCATGTCGAACTCGATAAGCGCCTTCCTGTAGCCGTCGAGAAAATGAACCCACTCCGCCTCCGTCCGATTCACGTTCTGCCGAAACAGCAACGACCTCTGCGACGTCTTCTTCATTGCGCCGCCTCGATTTGTCCCCGGCGATTATTCATGTCCCAGTGCGCGACCCGCGCGCCCTCCTTGCGCCACGCGGCGGAATTTGGCGCAACCCTAACCCATTTTCATATTTCCACACTTTCACAGTTCCACACTTCCACAATTTCACATTTCCGGCGGCCGCACGATCCACCGCCCGGCGGCGTGGGCATAGCCGCCTTCCGCGACGCAGCCGCCTCCCACGGCATCTTGCAAACCTTCCGCTTCGATCATCTTCGCTACACCATGCGGCAACATCTTACATGCTCAATCCTATCTACCTGACCTTGTTGGCCCCCACATCATCTTCAGTCGACTCTAGTCATTTCGATTCCATCAAGCCATACCGACTCCACATTTGGATTGAAGTTTGACTTCTTGACGTTCCAGTCGGCACAGCCGAAGCAGATGTACTCAAGTACGTCCGGCTTCCATCTGGCGATTACATCATACCAGTGGTATTCTTCCGCCGCGTCTTTCGCCGCAATCGTGATACCGGCGACGTCGCTGAAGCTAAGCTTTCCGATGTCTGCGTAGCGACAGCAGCGGAAGGCGTTACCCTTCGCGCCCGCTTTCGCCTTTACCTTTGCCCTAACGCGAAGCTTGTAGGCCCCACCCTTGTCGAAATGGACGTCGTTCAAGTAGAACGCGACGGATGTCTTTCCCGACTTGGGCGAGAGCTTAAGCGCCTTGCCGCCAGTCGCATCAGGGTCGTCCACGAGCGCCACCTTGTCGCCAACGGCGTAGTGCGCGACAGCAGTTCCCAGAAACGCGCGGTCAGACGAGGCTACCTTGGAGGGATCCATCGTCGCCAGATGCCTCACCTTCCGCTCCCAGCGCCTGTTCTCGAGCTTCGATTCTCCTACTACCATTAGGCTCGGAAGATTCTTGGCAAGATCGAGATAAGACTGCGCGGCGGTGCGCAGTTCCGCGAACCGAGCAGACTTCACGTATTCCGGATGGCGCGTGATCTCGACTGGCGCGCCGAGGTTGTCGCGCATGATGCGCATGCGATCGTTCATCGCCATGTCAAGCTTAACGTGGAGTAGACGAACAGAATCATCCTTCACCGCCTTGGCGGCACGGTGCAGATGCACAGCTGTGGACTCCAGGAATCCGTCCGTAACGTCGCGGCGCGACGCCTCCCACCACATGTGAAGCGGACGTGAGACCAAATCCGCGAATTTGAGCGCATGCATCTCGTCGTAGCACTGGCGCAAGTGCGGCGCGGCGGCACCGTAGTAGCCGCGCATGAAGCGATCCACCAGCTCGTCGAGTGGTTGACGCGGATTCCATAGCAGATGTGCGATGGTCCAAAGCCTGAGCGCAGAAAAATTCGCGTATGGCGACAGACTGCACCCCTCCTCGTACACGTGCGTCACGCCGTTGTCGAGAAAGAACGCGAGATCGTCGCGCAAGGCGAGGAAGTTCGGAAACGGCTGCGCGAACTGGAGGAAGTTCAGCGAATAGTCCCATATCTGTATCTGCGAGGCAACGTTCTTCCATCGCGCCAGTTCGCGCACCAACTGCGCGCTGTCGCGGTTTGGGCTGGTGTGGAACGGCATGGCGTGGTCAGACTGATCCGCGCAAAGTATCACGAGTACGTTCGGTCTGAGCTTCAGCGTCCTGGGGGCCTTCACCGAATACATGTACGCAAGCGTGTGCAGGGTGACGTCCGGGTATTTCGCGGCGACTGCGTCGGCCATCTCGTTCAGGAAGTCCACGATTGACGCGGCAGGCGTGCCTTCGCGATCGTCGAGTACACGGCACTTCGCACACCGGCAGTAGCTGGCGTTGTCATTCTGGCTCAGGTCGAAATAGCGTCCGCCCTTCGGGTACTGCTCCACGATTCGCGCAAGCAGGCGCTCTTTCACGATGCGGCGCACCTCCCGGTTGGAAAGGCACGGCTGCATCGGCTCGCGGTGCCCGTTTATTTCGGAGAAGTATTCCGGGTGGTCCCCGAAGAACTCCTTTGCCGGCAGCAGGACGCCGAACGAATGTGAGGACGCCAGCATGCTGTCAAACTTGAGGCGCATGCCGCCGTACTTCGGCTTGTCATAGTTTATGTGCGGGCCATGGAGGCGAAGCCTCGCGGCGAAAGCGCGGTCGGCGAGATCCCAGTACTTCGTGTCGCGGCCTTGGAATGCGGGAATCTGGCGGTCGTCGAGGTCAAGGGAGACCGCAAACACGTCGTTGGAGGGAATGACAGAAAACGACTTTGTGAACCACTCGCATCCAGCGTAGTCTTCGAGAAGCCCGTACACACCGAATAGCGACGAGTGCATTCCGTCGCCGAGGACGAGGAGGTGTGGCGGACGTGCAACAAGCCGATAGCCGTCGTCGCCAAGCTCTTTTGTGTCGAATGTGGGGTCTTTCAGCAGCGCCGCAGTATGGCGCGTTGCGCCAATCAGCACAGCCCGGGACGGAATCGTCCCTGAATCGTCCACAATCTCCATCCGCCGACCGGTGATTTTCTCCGTCCAGTCGCGCAGCTCCTCGGCTGCATACTTCTGCACAGGCGTGGCGTCAGCCGGAACGACAATGGCTGCGACGCGCGACCCGTCGCGCGTCGCTATTGCCACGTCTTTCTCGGACAACCAGCCACATCCATTGCAGATTGCAGCAACGCATCCAGCAGCAAGGATTCCAAGGCATCCATTCGACATTTCAACAAGCCCGTCTAGAGTATGGCATCAGTATACGATGATTGAAAAACCGAGATGGCCGACGGTGACGACGCCGGATCCCGTGCTAGAGAAGGCGGAAGAACGAGTCGCCCCCGCAGGAGCCGAGGCCCCGCCGTAGACGCCGGAAGGAAGCTCGACCCCGTCCACCGTCAGCTTGGCAAGGCGCTGATTGACGTTGTTACCCAGCTCAATGCATGCGCCTTCTGCCGTGTCGACGACGGCGACGGTCTCCTTGTTGATGAGCCTGGACGACGGCAGCACAAGCTTGCCGGTCCCTTTCACCACGATGTTCGACGAGTTCGCCCACCGTCCGTTCTGCCCGAAGGTGAACGTCCCCTCGCCGACGATCAGTCCACCGGTCGAGGTGACGGCACGGTTCAACGTGACAGTCCCGGCGCCGTACTTCGCGAGCGACGCCGCACCCGTGACGTTGAGTGCCGAAAGCACCAGATCATTCGTCTGCGTGAAACCGTATATCCCGGGCGTGGCGCTCGTGATGGTCGCACCGTCGACGCCATTTTCGAAGACAAGCTCCCCCGCGAGCTGATTGTAGCCGCAAAGGTCAATCTCGGCCGTCGAATGCGTGAAGATCGCCTTGACCGTGGAGTTGCTGATCGCATAGTCGCAGCCGAACGCGATGCGAGAATTCTGCTCGATGTACGCAGACTTGTATACGCAGCCAGGAACCTCAAGGCTCATCGTAACACCGGCAAGCTCCATTACGCCGGTGGACTCAAGGGGCTTCCCGCTTATACGCCAGATGCAGTTCTTTCCCGTGCCACTCGGCACCGTCCAGTTTCCACCGGTGACGATAAAACCACCTCCTGTAGTCAGTACGCCCTTCTCGCTTATGTAGAACCGCGGCGTACTGCTCGCAGTGATCTTGCCCATGATGGCATTCGTACTACCAGGCTGGACGACTATTCGCCGAGACCTTTCGCCGCCCACAAACGTAAGCGACTTGCGTATGACAGCGTTGGAAAGCGACATGGAGCCTTTTAGGTCGCCGCGCAGCGACACCGCGCCGCCCATGCCGTTGATCTCCGCCGGATTCACTCCGTTTCCACGCAGGGACAGCCGAGTTCGACTGATGTCAATCGCCCCTGCGATGATGCTGCTGCCGGACAGCTCTATTTCTCCTGACTGAGCTCTGGTGCTGTCGCTCGCCCCGGCGAGCGTAAGCGTTTCATTCGCGTTTAGATGGGTCAGGGGGCCAGAAACTTTCAGCGTAACGTCGTCCTGCAGCTGCCATGTCTGTGCGCAGTCGATCTGGACCGGGCCACTCAAGGTGTAGCAGCGAGTCGTTTCGGGGGGAATCGCCACAGTCGAAATGCCGGACTGCCGAAGATGGAGCGTTTTGTCAGCCGTCACTGAAAAATCACTGTCCGAATCTAGCACCATGCCCTTCAGAACGCCGCCGTTGCTGAATCTGGCGGAAGACCCCGACGTCGCGAACGTAGAGACAAGACCGCCCGCTGTGAGGTTCGGCGCGGCGTCGCCTACCCAGTTTGCGTCTTTAGACGCTATGTCATCCTCTGCACCGCCGTCCCATGTCGCCTCGACGGTCTCGACTGTCGGCACAGGCAACGACATGGCGACAAGTCCATCGCCTTCGATCCAGTCGACCTCAGTCACGCCGGCGGAGTTCCCCGTGCGGCCGTACATCCCTTCCGGCAAGGTTTCGCCGTCGACGGAAATGGACTTCGCAGCAAGCAGCATTCCTTCGGGTATCTCTAGTACGCCCGTGCCCGAAACCACGAAGTCCGCCTGCCTAGCGGTCAGCGGCATTGCCGAAGTCGCTATGCGAAAGCGCCCGCCGTCGCCGACCTCGAGCGTGGCCAGCCCAGTCAGCGCCGCTACAGTCGAGGCGACCTCGAACGTCCCGCCCGCCGCAACGACCTTCTGCACGCTGTTGAACGTTCCGGAACCACTGACCTTAAGCGTGCCGTTTGAAACGACGAGGTTGCCTGTAGTGGTATGCGCACGGTCGCGGAACTCCTGCGTGAAATCTCCAACTGGATTCCAGACGATGGAGACGTTGTCTGCTATCCCGGCCTTTGCGACCGCATCCGCCGTGCCATAAAGCATAAGCACCGGTGTGCTCGCCGACGCGGCGCGGATTCGGTCTGAATTCGGCATTGAAGCGATGTTCAAGTTCTCGTCCACAATCCTGTTCGCCTGCTGGTTGCCGGTCAGATAGATGTTTCCGCCTGTGTTTTCGCGATAGAAATCGCTCCACGTGATCACAGTGTTGGTTGAAAAAGCGTTTATCGCGACAAGATAGGTATTTCCGTACCCCTGCTCGAAAACGCCGATATTATTTTCAGATGCGTTGAAATACGGTGTTCCATTTTGGTAGTTCGTCGTGGGCAGAATTCTGGAGACGGTGACCTTGTCGTTGAAATTTATCCTGGAGCCTTTAGCTAACTCAAGCTTGATCGCTCCGTTCGGCCCGTTGACCGGTCCATTCAAGTCCAGAACCTTCGTGCCCGTGTATCCTGAATCGTAGTAGGATTTCAAGCTCAGAACCATGTCATCTGCTATCTCCAGCGTTCCGTTCAGCTCGGCGTAGCCTGCGAAATTGAAGGTCGCTTTTTGGGTGGTGGAATTCCAATCCAGGCGCAAGTCGCAGTTCATGGCGAGCGAGGGGACAAGGTCGTTCAGCGCAATGTCCGCATCCGGAGCATGGACCGTGATGAGGCTGGAGGAGTCAAATGCTAGAGAATCGGGGCCTTTGAACGAGAGCGAGTAGACCTTCATAGGACCCATGTCGTTCATGATCGCGCCGTCGACAAGGTTTGTTCCATACAGGGAAACATTGTCCCAGTTCTTGTCTCTGGGTCTGGTGCTTCCGTTCCAGTTGCCTGCGGTACTCCACTTGCCGTCGAGCGCGGCTCCCGTCCATCTGCAGTTGGCTGCGAACGATGCAAGGCCCATCAACACAACGGTTGCAGACAGCATGTACTTGACTGCTTTGTAGAATGGAACTGACGGTGCGAATTTACCATCGTCAAATCGTACGTGCAGATTTCCCGCATACGGCGTTTTAGTGTCGATTGTCTTTTGCATGGTTGTGTTCCTTTTACTTTCGCATGGCGCACATTATACCATAGTTGATTGCCCTGCACCTGCGTTATTGCGTACGGATATTTATGTTTTAGCGCACACTCTCTTGCAACGGGGAGCCCGTATCTGATATAATTGCCGCATGAACAAAAAAGGGACATTCCATATCGCCATCATAACCGGCAACTACATTAAGTCCATCAAGGATTTGACTTCGGGCTTTCTGCGCTACAAATCGAAAACAAAGCCAGCCTGGAACATCAAGTTTTTTACATCGCATGAAATGCAAGCCGCTGCAAACTGGCGGGAAAACGTCATGGAATGGCGACCGGACGGCATCGTTGTGGCAGGGATGAAAGCGACGTCTTATCTGGTGGGACATCCTTCGACAATCTCGCGCAATAGCAAAATCGTGTGCATGCCATTAGGTGATTCCAAACTGGATGGACGGATGCCGCCGCGTACCGTATTCGTCGATGTAAATGATGCGGACATCGTAGAATCCGCTTTGCGCCTAATGGAGAAAAGAGGTCTGGAGAGTTTCGCGTTCGTACATACCGCAGAGGCTTCAGAAATTCTGCGCTCCCGTCGCCGCGCCGCCGCCCTCCGCCACATGGCGAACGAGGCAGGGTTCGCTTGCACGGAATGCGGTGCTAGCAGAAACCACAACTGGACTTCAAGTCTCACGTTGCTTGCGGACGAACTCTCCGCTTTGCCGACACCATGCGGCGTACTGGCATACAACGACCGCTGTGCGCGCGAGGTGATCGACGCCTGCAACCTGGCGGGGCTCTCCATACCTTCGCAGATTCAAGTCGTCGGCGTGGACGACCAGCAGGAGATCTGCGAGAACGTGCGCCCGCGCCTCACCAGCATAGAGCCGGACTTCGAAGGCGTCGGTTACCTGCTTGCGCAGCGGATGGATGAACTACTCACGACAGGCAAGGCGAAGAAGACGTCCATCTGCGGAGTGAAGCGCATTGTCGAACGCGAAACGACGCGCGACCTCTCCGGCGCGGCGCGCCTTGTGACCGCCGCCGAGAAGTTAATCAACGCGAACGCATGCCAGGGATTGCCACCTTCGCCAAAAGGACTGGTTCCCTCAGCGCTTGCCGCCGCGCTCAAAGTCTCGCGCCGCTATCTGGAAATCCGCTTCAAGGAAGTCAAGGGCGAAGGCATCGCAGAGGCAATCCGCCGCCGCAAGCTGGAGGAAGTCTGCCGCCTTCTGCGCGAAACCGACCTCCCCATCGGCGAAATCTCAGCCCGCTGCGGCTTCCCCGTGCAGACGCACCTAAACGCCGTATTCCGCCGTGCCTACGATTGTTCCCTCTGCGCCTACCGCGCCAACCACCAGAAATTATGATCTGAGGGGACAGCCCCCGGGGCGAACTTCATTTTTGCCGCGTTTATGCATTGTTTTGTGAAGATATCGCCGCGTGTCCGCGCCAGCCCTTCATCCCCGCCGCTTCCGCCCCACCCGAAACCAGCCGAGAGAAACGAGGGCAGCGGGCGGCACTACACGCAACATCCCATCACACCTCTGAACGCACGGGAACAGTCCCCGCGAAACCCTATTGAATGGTGAGCGACCATCCCGCACGACGGTCTGCTTGTCCGTGGCTATGCTCTCGTCGCTATATTATCTTGCTTTCTCGTGGTGTTGCAGATGTGCCTGCACTTCTAGGATTCTGCTCGCCCTAGCCTTTGCGTGGAAAAACTGTGGGAACGGACCCCGCGAAACCATTGTAAAACGCGCCTTTGCGCACGCCCCCCCTGCGCTTCTCCAGCAGCACCGGCATCAGGCGGCACTACACGCTACATCCATCCCCCACCTCTAAAAACATCAGCGGCGATACCTTTCGATACCGCCACTGGACTCGCCGCCTTGACTAAGCACGGCATTGGGGTTATTTGGTAGTGCTTACGCCATCGCCGCCTGAATTGCCGCTAGTTGTCTTCTTTTCCTTCTTTGTCAATAAGGCTGTTCATGCGATATGAGACTCCAAGATAGTCTATCGTTCCAAAATGAACGTTGCGCACGTGTCGGACTATGAACTCAGGCACCATGAACGCCTTGGCTATTTGGAAATTCGTACTCTTGGCCTCTATCATTTTGTTCAGATTCTCGCGAAGGCACCAAGGCAGCATCACCTCTATCGCGAGATAGAAGCCCACAGCCTCTGGCTGCAACGGCTTCGTGACATCGTTTATGAAACGCGAGCCGTCTAGCGAGTTCTCCATAAGCACATTAGAAAGAAACTCCGTCTGGGCATTCCGCTCTGCAACCGTGTCCGTGACGAAATGAAGAAGTTCTTTCGCCTCGAGAAACCTGCGGACGCAAAGCCTGTCACCTTCGTTATGTATGCTGATTCGTCCGTACGATCCCTCGACTTTCCCGTCTTTGTCGAGAGAATCACCCTCTTCGCAATATGACATCAGTTTATGGTACAGGCCCTCGCAATCCGGCGTGTCGAAAGCGATTCCCTTGCCGTCTGCGAAGAGTTCCGAGCGTCGTTCCTTAAGCGGCTCCCAGATAGACTTCTTCAACGACACTACTTTGAGCAACGACTTGTCAAAGCAAAACCCGCTAGCCCAATAGTCCTCGTCCTTGAGCTCATCTTTGTTGACCAATTTTTCAATAACAGAGTCGCGGAGAACAAGATCATCCTCCGCGACCAGGTTTCTCGCCAACCTCGCAAGTTCAAACAATGTCCACTGCATGAATCAATCCCTGACTAGACTCATGAACACGGCTCGAACACCCTCTGCACGCGCTTCTGCTCGACAGCCTCTTCCATCTTGCAGAAATCGTGCGCGAAATCAGCGGCACCAGACTCCGCTTCTATAAAGAAGCGGATGCCTTTCATTCCTCGACTTTTCTTTCTTTCGAGGAGCTTGTTCATTTCTGCTATGTGGTCCATTTTTCTGTCTCCTTTTGTGTTACAAACACACAATGTGTGTCCGAACGCGGTACATTATACCAAAAATGCATTGCGCAATTCAAGGCCATGTATAAAAATTGTATAATTTTAGGATGTGCTCTATACGGACTTCCCACGTCCTCCCACACGGGCAGCCATGATACGGACATTCCACGGCTTCCACCACGGCCATAACACGGCTTCCCCTACGGACACTCTACGGGCATCCCTACGGTTTTTCCCACGTGCGAGGACAGAGGCGGGAGAGTGGCGTAGGAAGCCCCATGTGAAAGTCCCTATTCCGCGCACAGCCGCGCGGCGGATGTGCGCGGCGGATGTCCCCACGGCCTTTCCACGGAGCGCGGCAGATTGGCGGACGGGACGCGGCGCGGACTCCATACTGATTTCCCCACGGGCGGCGGACGCGCGAAGCGCGGGCGGCGCGGCGGATGTCCCTACGGACTTTCTACGGAGCGCGGCAGATTGGCGGCAAGGAGTCCACTCGGAGCGCGGCAAGGGCGAGACGCGGGCAACGCAAGTTGCCCCAAACCGAGCGCGGTGTTTTCGCTCAAGCTCGCTTGGCGACAAACTGCACCCCTGCCAGAGCATCGCTTCGCGACTCGCTATCGCTCGGGGGATATGCGCTCGGTTTCCCGCCTCTGGCGGGGCGTCTCGCCTCCCTCGTGGACTCTGCCCCTGCCGGACAAATGCGGCGGGCGGCGGGGTGTGACTTCCACAAGGACGGCGGCGGGGTGTGACTTCCACAAGAAATCCAAGGGGCCAGGCCCCGGGGCGGACTTCATTTTTGCCGCGATTTTGCCATGTTTTGCGAAGATATCCGCCGCGCGTTCGCGCCAGCCCTTCATCCCCGCCGCTTCCGCCCCACCCGAATATGAGCGAGTGGAGGGGCTCGAACTGGATTCCGTTGGTGGGGTAGGGAGTAGTGGCGCGACGAGAGTGACGCGGCAGTTGCGGACGGGACGATCTCCGGACGCGCGGGTCACGCGTCCCTGCCATGGCGTTACATCATCGGTCTGACGACAACCATCACGCCATCGACGCCTGGAGCTTCTTGACTTGCGCGAGCGAGAGGCCAGAGTACCTTGCAATGTCCTTCAATGCAAGAATGCCGTCCTGCAACATCCGCTTAGCCGTCGCAAGCATTGTCTCGTGCTTGCCCTCGCGCTTGCCGCGCGCCTCGCCCTCGACAATGCCCTCGGCCTTTATTCTTTCCATTGCCTTGCACATGGCAAGCCTCCCTTCCTCTGAGTTCTTGAACTGGTTAACTTGCTTTTTAAGAATGTCAAAATGCATCTCCGCCACGTCGCGGCACTGAAAGTCATGCACCAGTTTGCCGATATCCGACGTGCTTCGCGTCGCGCCGTTCACGTAGATGATATGCGTTCCATCGCCCAGAAATTCTCCCGTGCCGTCCTCTCTTCGACTGTACGAATATGCATCTTTATCGCCACCTATCACGTCGTTCTCGGTGATGAAAATGACATACGTGTCGTGCAACTTGCCGAAATCCTCGCCGGACTTGAGCGCGTTCGCATCCATAAGCGCGGAATTATACCTCGCCCGTTTCGGCTCCGCGCCATGGTCGGCGCGTTGAATCTCGATGTCGTATTCCCTACCCTTGGAATCCCGCGCGAAAACATCGAAACGGACACCGCGCCCCTGAAGGTTCTTGATCGGATATTCGGTCTGGGACTTGACGACCTTCAGATCTTTCTTGCCAAGGATAATCCTCAGTATCAGCTCGATGCATTCCGGCGCGTTCTCTAGGCACTTAGACATGAAGTCATCGTCCATGAGTCGGAATCTCTCGATCTCCGCGAGATATTCAGGCTTCATCACGCATGCAGAACGCCTGGCCTTCGCCTTGTGGGCGACGACCTTGACCGCGTTTCGGCTGCCTTTATGCATGCGCTTCGTCATTCGCTTCATTCCCTTTCTCGTTCAAGGGCATAGCACCCCTAACGAAGACATCGTGTATCTTACCAAAAACCTACGGCGAAAGTCAAACGGACGCGCGAGCTTGCGACCCCTCCCGCCCCGCGCTTCTCCGGCAGCACCGGCATCAGTCGGCACTACACGCTACGGCTAAACCGAGCCGCGAAATAGTGTTCAGAAAATTCGGCTTTTAAGACCTTAATTCAATAATTTTCTGAACATTTTATTAGTAACGTCATAGGGTCCCATTGGTGGAGTAAGAGTGGTGGAGTAGCCGAAAGTGCCGCGGCGATGGTGGACGATACGAGTTCGCACCTTCCTAAAATGGCGGGCTTGTTTCATTGCAACGGGCGATACGCCCGTTGTCCCAGCCTGCGCAAACGGCGGGGCGGGACGCACCCGCCCTACCACGTCTGCCCCCCCTTCTAGACCCCCTAAACCTAAACCTCCTGAACCTTCTAAACCCCCTGAACCTTTTCGTGTATCGCGCGTCAGCGCCTCCCAATCCCGTCAATCCTGTCAATCCTGTCACATTCCACACCTCACCCGCAACCTCCACATTTATATAAATGCGGTGGTAGCCATGCGGCAAACAACGAGGGACCCCAAACCGAACTTCATTTTGCCACGATTGAGCCTTGCTCTGCGAAGACATCCGTCGCGCATCCGCGCCAGCCCTTCATCCCCGCCTCTTCCGCCCCGCCCGAAACCAGCCGCGAAAAATTGGGGAGGTAAGGAGAGTGTCATCAAGTCCGCCGCTTAATGCCGCGATGTTGCTCTATGCAATGCGGATGGTTGGGAAGTGATCGCGATAGTGGCTGCTTGCCTGAAGTCCGCTTCGTGAATGCGCCGAACCTATCCAATCACAAAGTGGTCGAATTCGACCAGATTACTGGACTGCAGTGACATGCAAACGCTCCTATCGTACCATAAGAGGATCCATCTACACAACGTCAATTCACAACCCCAGTGACAATTGTTCTGCCTTTATCTTGGGAAAGTAGCCAATGCCTATAATCATCCAAGGGTTTGCAGATTTCTTTTGCTGAAACTCCTTGCTCGTTCCCATGTAAAGATAAGTATCATATTTCTGCAGATTGCAAAAGTCAGAAAATTTGGCAATGACAGAATCTATCGCAGCCTTCTCGCTACCAAGACGTTTCATCTCTCCCCAAAACAAGCTACCCAGCTCCCAATCCAAGATAATGTGTTTTGAGTGAGCACCTTCATCATCATAAACTCTATAATGAAACTTATATGGCAATTTCTTAACAATGTTAAACTGACTACGCGCCTCCTCAAACAAATCCATCTGCCTTGCATTTTGCAATGCACGCTTTAAGCGAACAGGATCCCACTCGCGCTCGTCATCTTCTACAGTTGGCCCTTCCAGCCTAGAAGGCTTGAACAACGCCAATGATGACGAGAAATCCTTTGCAGATTCGATCAGACACCTCCGGTTAGTATAAACTTTTGTTCGCCGAATAACGGCCTCTCTCCGCTCGCCCCATGAGTTCCGTGTGGGAAGCACGTCACCTACAATCGCTATATCTCCCTCAATGTGAAAGCTTTCGGGACGCGGATCATTTTTAAGTTCCGGCTTATAAACCTTGCACGAAATCCACTGATATTTATGATATCGCTTGACTTCATCCATCTGTCTAAACTTAATTGGATAGACGCGAATCCACGAACCATCTTCACGAACACCTGCGGTGCAAACTGTCTCAAGATATTTTTCAGAAAGAGAAGGATATGTCTTTGCAAGAATCAGAATTTTTTCTTCGTGCAGTTTCTGCATACGCATTCCTTCTCTTTCAGATCAACTCTACGGCTACTCCTGTTTTTCGCCTTATCGCATTTAGTATGCGAGTACGGTGGCACCGTTTGGGATCAGCCTCAAAACAAGTAAAGGCAACACCAACATCAAGCACGACAAGATTTGCCAGGATATCAATCAGACCACTCTGATCTTGCAATACGCTTTTCTCATATCGACCAAACAATGCATCGTAATCCGCCTGACACGAAAGACTCTGCCGCTCATAGGATGGTATCCCCAGTTCAGGATAATGCCGATACTCTATACCAATATCCTTACAAGCTTTCTCAAGCGTAGAGCGAGAGAATCCATATTTCCTGCTTATAGGATTCTTTCGAACATCACAAAGCACAGAAATACCATTGGCAATCAATGCATTACCATAGTTCTCTAACGAGCGTCCTTCATATCCAATCGATGCTAACGGAATCTTTTTTGTAGGGCGAGCAGCTTCGATGGCCCGCAATGCCGCCGTGTCACCACACAGTCGTTCTTCTTTGATCTTACTGTTGATTGCATAATATGGATAACGCCTATAAACGTCCGCTATCAGTTCATCACCCCGCACCGTATAACGTCTTGACATTTCTCGGAAGCGCCGCATAGTTGCAGGAACTGTCACGACTTCAAACTGCCCCGCTTCTGTCAACATCCACTTCTTATCAACTTCTTTTATCAAGCGCATCTCTTGCATGCGATTCATGTCGTTCCGAAGTGTGGATGAATAGCATCCATACGAACAAGGCATGAATTCATAAACTGGACTCGTTGCAAATTCCTGGACATACAAAAACATAAGCTTCTGCACCTCAACAGGCATAAACCCGTCAGGGTCAAGCGACAGCAAGCAAATTATAGAGTTTTTCTGTATAGAAGTCATTGCACATCCTTCTGATTGCATATTATATCATATTTGATCTGGAATTGCTGAGTTGAGGTGCTGTTGGCTTTGCCGCCGATGGAACTCCATTGGATACCGCAGACTGACACCAGCGCGGAGGGCATGCGAGGAGTGGGTGTGAGGTGGTTGCGGAGTCGTTTGAAGGACGGTTGAGGACGGGTTGAGGTTTCCGAAGGTCGGC
>JAFRBA010000070.1 GCA_017405115.1 Kiritimatiellia bacterium | reverse complement strand
TTTCCTAGGGAATTCGCAAGCCTGACGCTGGCAGAATCGACACTCAAAAAACGCCAGAAAAGGATAAGCAGCAGAAAAGCCGCCGGGAAGGCGGCTTTCGCATCAATTTCGCATAACCCTACAGGGTTGGGAAAGTTCTACTGTAGACAAGCGTCGTGTAAACGCCGTTCGCGTCAAGCGTCGGGGCGTACTGCCAGCCTTCAGACCTTCCATCCACGCCGACAAGGACCGGCGAAAGGACGTTCAGCGCGCCCGATACCTGCGCCATCGGCAGGCTCGCGGTTCCGTTCCGGTAGGCCTTGATCGCCACCGGTTCGGTCGCGCCCGCCTCGCCGAGCGTCAGGTTATCCACGGTGAGGACGGCGTCCTTCTGGTACTGACGGAAGATTGACGTCGGCTTGATGACGAGATCATGTCCGCTCAGCGCCAGACGATGCGCCATGAAGTTGCCGTTGTCGCGCACGACGATCGGCCCGTCGAACGTGCTGTTCGCGAAGCCGCTGCCGCACAGGACAAGCCCCTCGCCGAAGATCGTCACGCCACCGTCCGCTCCTGTGCAGTCAGGGTCATGCAGGAACGGCTGCTTGAGGTTGATGTACTTGCTCGTGTTCAGCCATTCCTTGCTGAGCGTCATGTCGAAGATCGCCCCGCCCTCGCCCACGTAAACGGCCTCGCAGTTCTGGACATAGCTGTTGATTCCGGACGTCAGCACGACCTGCATCGTGCCGCCGTTGAACCAGACCTTGCCCGCGCCCGCGCCGCTCTGCGTCGGCTGGATGCCGGGCGCGCGCAGCGTCGCGCCGCTGTTGAGATGGAGAAGCGATCCCGCTCCAGCCGACTTCGCCGCGCTCTGATTGCAAAGATCCACCAGCTGCTTCGCGCTGAACAGTCCGCCATTGAGCGTAATGGTCGCCGGACGGTAGGTCACGCCATCGCCAGTAGCCGTGGAAGCGGAGCAACGCAACTGGTTGCAGGATATCGTACCGCTGTTGAGCGTAATGGAGTTGCCGACCGCCGCCGCCGTCGGGATGTAGTTCGGGTAGATGTTATTGGCCACTTCAAGATTGCCGCCATCGACCAAAACCGTGGCGTAGCCTTCCTTGGTCGCATTCTCCAAACTCATCTGGAGGTTGTTGGGCACATGGAGCGTACCGCCGTTCAACGTCATCTTCGCCTCAAGAAGACCGGACTTCTCGTTTGACTTCGCCAGCTGGCACATCTTCACCGTCAACTCGTTGAAGATCGTCACGTCGCCGCCATTCTGCGTGTACGACCGAACCTGCACACCTTTCGCATTACCACCTTGATAGCCGGCGTCGATGAAGAGACGGGCAATCGTCATCGTTCCGGGACCATCCATGACCATGCCCTGGTCAACCAGAGTCTGGGACGTCTTGTAGGTCATCGACAGCGTCGCCGTCGTACCATCATCCGTTACGTCGAAGACAGGCACGCAGACGCCATTGCCCGGATTCACGCCGAGACGGCAGTTCTGCGCGAACGCGACAAGCGAATCTTTGGCCGAGACCGGCGCCGTGACGAGCGGCAGAACCTGACCATTCGTCCAGCTGCTCGCTGACAGGCCCGTGTCGCTGTATAGAAGCAGTTTGCCATCGCCGGAGATCGGGCCATCCAGCGAAAGCGTCGCGCCCGTGTAGAGCTTGACCGCTCCGTTGACCGTGAGCGAACAGCCCGCCGCGACAGTGCCGTCGCGTGTCACCTCCAGTATCCCGTCCACCGTCACGTCCGACGCGGACGGCAGACCACCCTCGCTGTGAAGCCGGAGCGTCGCCCCCTCGTTCACGATCGTAGGACCAGCCCACGCACCGGCGGTGTAGAGACGGATTGTCCCAGGGAAGTCGCTGCACTTGGCAATCGTAACTCCTTTAGGAGCCATCCCAGGCACGGAGTTGGTGGCAACGAGCTTCGCCGTGATGGAGGCGACGATAGATGTAGTGGCGCAGAAGGTCGCGCCCTTTGTGCCGATGAGGACGTCATCCGATGCGAAGCTCCCATTGAGAACGGTCTTGGCTTCACGTGCACAAGACTCGACAGTACCGCCGTCGATCAACACGTGCATTTCGGGGCGCGGCGACGAGCTGTCGTCGTTGACATATGTGATGTACGTCTGCGGTGTGCTGAGCTTGCCGCCGTCAAGGATGTTCAGGCGATAGACGGACTCCGTGACCGGCGACGCACCTACATACACGGCGTTGCTGACGATGACCGTGCCGCCGTCGCGAATCGTGAACGTAACGTCGTTCGTGGCTCTGCCAGCGGCATCGTCAAAGCCGAATCCCATATTCTTGCCGAAGGCGAGCGTACCGCCAGCGATATCAACATTGATCTTGCCTTTGCCCGCCAATCCGATAAAGAAACTGCTGGAGGAGGACGGCGCGGAGAACTCACCGCCCGTCATTTCCCAAAATGCCTCGTACTCGCCTTTCGGCACGGCGGTGCGCGTATTGTTGTTGCATCCCAAGAATACTGAATTGCTGTTGCCGACCTTGGTCGAACCCCCAGTAATGCGAACGCCCGCCCGCGCCCCTTCCACATTGCGCGGCGGACAGACGACAAAATGCGTGGCAAGCCAATTCTCGCCGCCGGCGATCTCCAGCGTCGCCTCCTGTGCGTCCGTTCCCTGCACACCCACCTGCGAGAAGCGGTTTGCGCCGAATGCATTGCGTCCGCCTTCGATGCGGAACGTCCCCTCCGCCACGGTGAAGCCGGCATAGCCCTGCGTCGGCGCGTCGCCGTTCACGTTCAGGTTCAGCGGAGCGACAGTGTTTGCCTCCGTGATGCTCGTTTTGCTCCGGGATGTAAGCGTGGAGGCGTCAAAGAGGTTGTCACCGCCCATGACCGTGAGTGTGCCCGCGCCGGTCTTGATGAACGCACCGTCCGTCTGCGTGTATCCGCCGGACATAGAAAGATCGTTCTGGATGTCAAGCACCGTCGCCGTTGTCGAGGATACCGTGCTCGTGATCGGCGCGGCGAACGATCCGCCATCCGCGCCGGCGTAGCGGAACGTGCCCGCGCCGAGCGTGAGGCCGCTTGTCAAGCCGAGGCTGGAGCCCGCATCGCCACCCAGCGCCGTTGTGACGAGCGTACCGCAGCCAAGCGCCGTCGAGCCGGTGTAGGTGTTGTAGGGGTTGAGCGTCACGATGCCGCCGCCTGTCGCGCCGCTGTTGACGACGACATCCGTGTCGCCCGTGATGCGCTGCGGCACGTTCGTGGCCACGCCATTGCCCGGGTTGATCGTCACAGTGCCGGCAACAAGACCACCGCTCAAGACAAACGCACACACGACCATCAAGCCACTTGCTGACAATGATTTCATGGCAACTCCTGTTTTGCTGCTTTTCATTATTATGTATTTTAGCAAATATACCCTCGACAATTGCTATCGGATTTGGCAAAACATACCTCACATATTTGACGAAGACCACCGCGTTGTGATATACTGCCTACAAATGGTCATTGGAAAGAAAGGTCAAATTCGTGACGTGGCCGCAGGCATACGCCTAAGGTTCAAGTCTGGTCGCGACATCCTACGCGGCATCTCACGCTATGCCTGCAGGAACTGCCATTGGCG
The DNA here is from genome assembly GCA_017405115.1 of Kiritimatiellia bacterium. The sequence continues at coordinate 53,384 of JAFRBA010000070.1, read as the reverse complement.
ACTGCACATCATCAACGTCTTCGACCAGAACACCGTAAGCGAATTCAAGGCGGCGATGGAACGCAAGGTCGACGGCATTCTGCTGAACGGCGTGGTGTTCCCGGAGATCACTTCAATGCTAAGGGATTCGACGATACCGCTCGTCGCCTTCGGCGCCAGAGTGCCGGAACTCGGACGGCGTACGCATTCGCTCGCCTTCGTGCGAAACGACGACTACGCAATCGGACAGTCCGGCGCGGACTATCTGATGTCGCTCGGATCCTTCCGATCCTACATATACATCCCGACGAACCAGCCGTCCTATGCCTCGCACCTCCGCCAGCGGGGCTTCACTGACAGAATGCTCCAGAAAGGGATTGCAGTAAAGTCGTTTCCAATCGACCCGAACCGGCTGGACGGTGGCTACGACGAAATCAAGGCGCTTGCCGAATGGCTGCGCACCCTTTCCAAGCCAATCGCCGCCATGGCGGCCTTCGACCAGCGCGCCTCGCACCTCCTTGAGGCGGCGCAGCTGTGCGGCATGAAAGTTCCGGGACATCTCGCAGTGCTCGGTGTCGACAATGACGAACTGATCTGCGACTTCACCGATCCGCCGCTCACGAGCATCGAGCCGGAGCATGGCAACAACGGCGAGCTGGCCGCCGCCGAGCTCGAGCGCATGATGAACGCGAAGTCCGGGCATGTCGTCCGACTTCGCAAATCATCGCGACGGCGGATCGTCGAGCGCCAGTCGGCCAAGCCAATCCCGCCCGCCGCGCAGCTTGTCGCCCGCGGCATTGCCTACATCGGGAAGAACGCGACTCGAGGAATCTCCACGGCGGACGTCATCGGGCATCTCGGCGTCTCACGGCGGCTTGCCGACCTCAGATTCCGCGAATTCTCCGGCAAGACCATCCACGAGACCATCGTCGAAAAACGCCTTGAGGAGCTGAAGCGACGGCTGCGCGAGACGGACATCGGCATCGCAAGCCTGTCGGCAGCCTGCGGATTCGAATCGGAGAACTACGCCAAGAACCTCTTCAAGGCGCGGTTCGGCATGTCAATGTCCGCCTACCGCACCTGCTGGCAGCCAGGGCGCTCCACGCTTGCAACCGTCTGACTGCGCCCCGGACAGACCACTTCGCTCACACCGCGAATCCGCTGTTTTGTTTTTGCCTCAGAAGGAGAGGAGTTGTTTGCGGACACGTGTCACATGACAGTAGGATCGGCTGCTATATCTGCGCTTTCACGCCGATTACCGCCGACACCGACTTGGACGGCACCATCAGCATGGAGTCAGTAAGCGACACGCCTATCGCGCGCGGCGTGTCGAGGGCCGCCAGCAGCCCGCGCTGGGCCTCGAGCGGCCAGTCGCCGTAGCCCGGGGAATAGCGCCTGACCATCTCCTCGCCGGGGGAGAGCTCGGCTTGTATGCACGACTCGGTCTCGTCCATCCACCTCTCCATGAACGCCGCGCCCACGGCCTGGACTATGAGCGCGTCGGCGCCGGACACCGCCGACAGCCTGCGCTGAAGCGCATCCACGCCCGCGCCCAGAGTGCCGCAGACCAGAAACGCGTCCCCGCAGCCGTCCAGATGGCGCAGGAGCGTCGAGCTTGGGCACGGGACATCCTCGATGCCGACGCGCCGCCAGACGTGCGCGGGGCGAAGCACGCCCCTGACGTCGGCGACGAGCGCCTCCACGCGCTCGGCGAGCGCGCCGTCCGGCCGGTGGCCGCCCATGCGCATGTAGGCGCACACCTCCTTCATTGTGACGTCCATCGCAGCTTTCACGCCCCGACTATCGACGCGAGGTTCCGCATGATCCGCGCGCCTATCTCGGGACGGTTCATCGTGTAGACGTGTACGGCCGAGATGCCGTTGGCGAACAGGTCGACGATCTGCTCCGTCGCATAGGCGACGCCTGCGTCGAGCATCGCCTCCGGCCGGTCGCCGAAGCGGTCGACGATTGCCTTGAAGCGGCTGGGCAGATACGTGCCGGAAAGTCGGCAGATGCGCCCGATCTGGCGTCCGTTCGCGACGGGCATTATGCCGGGTATCACCGGCACCGTGACGCCTCGGTCGCGCAGCTTCGAAAGGTAGCGGTAGAAGTCGTTGTTGTCGAAGAACATCTGGGTCGTGAGGAAGTCCAGCCCCGCGTCGACCTTCTCGCGGAGGTAGCCTATGTCGTCCTCCATGTGCGCGCAGTCGGGATGCCGCTCCGGATAGCACGCGCCGCCGAGGCACAGACCGGGGGCAATCTTCTTTAGGAAGCGGACGAGGTCGACGGCGTGGACGAACTCCCCGGAAGAGATGTCGGCGCCGGGCGGCGCGTCGCCTCGGAGCGCGAGAACGTTCGACACCCCCGCCTTGCGCAGGGCCGCCACCTGCTCCCGTATCTGGCGCCGCGTGGCGAGCACGCATGTCAGGTGCGCCAGCGCCGTAACGCGGCAGCCGCGCTCGACGAACTCAGCGACGGACGCCGTGTTGGCGTTGGCGCCGCCTCCGGCGCCGTATGTCACGGAGATGAACGAGGGACGCTCCTTCGCCAGCCGCGCGACGGCGCGCCTAACGGGGGCGAAAGGCGCGTTCTTCTTCGGCGGGAAAACCTCAAAGGAGACGGACGGAACGCCGGACGCAAGCAGGTCTCGTATTTTCATGGGGTAATTATACCATAAAACAGCCGCCCCCGCAGACCGTCTGCCGACTCAGTCTCATAAACCCGTCAGGGCGCACACCCCGTGCGTGCCGTGCGGGCAAGATTCTGCCTGGGACTATGCTTCTTGCGCCCCTTTATCACCGCAGCATCAGCCTGAAGAATGCGAAGTCTTCGTTCTTCGACGAGCCTAGCGGCGAGGCAAGGCACGCCCTCAGGCGGGCCGTAAGCTGCGGATAGCGCATTTCCGCCTCCCTGCCTATGCGGTCGGCCGGGGAGCCGTCGCGAAGCCGATGCCCCGCCTCGTCGATTCCGAGTCTCAGCATTTCATTTTGGAACCCCTTGCCGTGGCCGCCGCGCTGCCCTTTCGCGAACTGCCAGATATGCGTCATCTCGTGTAGCAGCAACGTCATCAGCGAGGCCGTGCTGCCTCGCGTGCAGATGCTCAGCGTTATCGAGATTTCATGGTATGGAACGCCATTGACGCTTGTCGCGTGCGGCTTGGCATATCCAGAGACGTGCGTCGGGCGCATGCTGCGGTTCAGCGTGAGCGCCACGGGCGGGAGCGTGCCGCTCCAGCCGATCCGGTTGCAGAGGTCGTAGTACCAGTAAAGCTGGCGATATACGTCCTTGAACTCCTCGTAGAACGGCGGAAGCCGGACGCCGTCGCCAAACGAATGCTCTGCGGACGCCGCAAGCCCGGCACGCGGCGTCGCAGCCCGCCGCGCACGACCGCGCGAGGCCTGCCGCCGCTCGCTCCTCATCTGCTCGCGGCGTTCCAGAAGCGCGAGGCTCATCTTTATCATCGCATCGATGGCCTCGGTTCCGTCCTGAAGCGCCATCCACTGCCCGTTCATCAGCTTGAACCTGCGCTGCGCAGGCGTCACCTTCTCGAAGAGGTAGGACGTCTTTGCGCTCTGCACAATGTTGCAGAACCCCTTGCCGTCGGCCTTCCGCAGCCCGCGCCCGCACATCTGGATCGTCGGCAGCCTGCTCGCGTCGCGGGCGAAGATCGTCTGAACGTCAGGCTGGTCGAAGCCCTCGGTCAGCATCGACACGTTGGCGACCACGCGCACCCTCCCTGCGACGAAGTCCTCGAGCTGGCGGTCCTTGTCGCTTTCAGCCGTCACAACCTCGCACGGCACGCCCGCCTGCGCCAGCACCTTCTGGAACTGGCAGCATTCCATGACGGTGTGGAAGAACACGAGCGACTTGCCCCACCGCTCCGGAGAGTTGAGGTAGCACTCCCCGACGATCTGGGGGCCGTAGTGCGGAAGCATGTAGGAATGGAACGGGCTCAAGTAGCCCTCCCGGATCAACCGGTCGATGGAGCAGGTCGTCACCGTGTCCTGGAAGGAGAGCTTCATGCGGTCCGTCCTGAGCGGCGTCGCCGAAAGCCCCAGCACGAAGGGAGCCTTCATCTTCTCGTAGAGGAGCACGCACGACTGCGTCGCCTCGTGGTGCGCCTCGTCCAGCACTACGAGGTCGGCCTCGGGCGGAGTCTTCTCGAAGAGCGACACCGGGCGGACGACGTCGCGGTGGAGATCCATGTTCGCCTCCATCACCTGCTGAAGGAGGTGCCGGCGCGGGGCGACCCAGTCGACGCGAAGGTTCCGCCCGAGCAGCTCCTGGAGGAGGTGGATCGTCTCAAGCGCCATGTACGTCTTGCCGGACCCGACTGGCGACTCCAGCATGACCGACGCGCAGCGCTTCTCCATGAACCCCGCAAGACAGGCCGCCACGGCCTCCTGCTGATATGGACGCGTCTCCCAGGTCATCCGCGCGCCCTCTCCCCGAAGTCGATGCCGTGAAGGTAGTATCCGCTCGCAGGATGCGTGTGCGGGTACATCTCCTCCAAGTCGTAGTTCTTGGCGTAGAAGTCGCCCAGGAGACCGTTGGCGGCGTCGGCCTTCTTCAGAAGCTCGCCGTGGTGGGTGCTCAGCTCGGAGACGAAGTTCATGACGTCCGCGACCGACGCGCCCGTCGGCAGCAGCGCACGACGCCGTTCACCAATCGCGCCGAGGTCGGTTACGCCGTACCTGACGCACGGATTGTCCGCCACCTCCTGAAGGCGTTCGCAGAGGAGCATCTGGTGGCGGGTGTCGCGCACCTGCCGGCGGACGAACGACTCCGCCTGGTACACCTCGTCTACGGAAGCCTTCGTCTCGTTCGCGACGATGAGGCGCGTATGCAGCATTTCCACGCCGCGCGGGTTGCTGAACGAGGTCAGGAGCCGGCGGAAATGGTCGCCGCTCGAATCCTTCACCTCCATCTTCGTGCGGAAGATCGGCGCCTCCGCGACTGCGCCGTTGGAGCATATCTGCCGCCACGTCGCCAGCGTCGCCTCGGGCGTGCCCATGCCGTCCACTGGCACTTCAGTCAGCACATGCACGCCGTACTTGCTGTCGTTCGGTATGTCCCACGCCTCGCCGAGGTCGAACCTGCCCGAGATCATGCCGTCGTGGTAGTCGAAGTCCTGAAGGCGGGTGTCTTCCTTCATGACAATCTCGATGTTGCCCGCCGGAATCGGCACGCCCTTGTCTTCGATGAGACCGAGCGCCTGGTGGTCCTGCCGGTCGAGAGTCAGCCGAAGCGGCAAATCAGGCGCGCGTTCCGCCGCACGGCGCACGACCTCAAGCGGCGAAAACAGCTCGAACACGCTAAGCGACACCTTCATCCGCTGGGCAAGGCCCTTTAGGAACCGCCGCGAAGGCTTGTACTGCTCGCCCTCGAACATGATGCCGGAGAACCGCCCGTTCTCCTCGACAACCGACTCCGCCACCCTCTGCGGCGTCACCCGCACCGTGTCGAACCGCTCGCGGAAAGGCATGTCGCCGCGCGCTTCGCGACGTTCATTCCCCGGCGTGGAGCCGTACTCGTCGCGCATGAGCCGGACTACTTCCCTCCAGTCCCCTTCGCGCATCTTGGAAAGTATCAAATCGTTCATTGTTTTTTCTCCGGGAACCTTTAGCAATTTCCGTGCCAGCACGCAAAACGCCGGGAAACACAAGGTTTTCCGGCTCGCCGGAGACCGCCCCGGACCCTCTCGCCCGTCAGATTTTTATCGAACCGTCAAATTCTGACGATTCACACCACAGGATCGGTGCAATGTTCGCGACGGCCGCAGTCGCGGCAGAAGGCTCCTCTCCAGACGGAATCAAACTGCTCGACGAGCGGCTCGAGAAGCGCCGGGTCGTCAGTCAGCATGCCGTTCTCGAAGTTGCGCTTTCGCACGGACTTTGCACCCATGCCCGCACCGGTGAGGTTGGCGCTGCCGAAATACGCCTTCACGCCATCCACGATGATGCACTTGAAATGAACGCGAGGACAAAGCACGCGCTCCATCGCCGTCCAAAGCGTCGGATAGCGGTCGAAGTCGTCCCGCCAGTTCGGCCCAGGGTCTTTCGCATGAACAAGCCGCACTTCGATCCCGCGCTTCACCATCCCGTCCAGCACCTCCAGAAACGGCACCATGTCCCGCCCGCCAGACCTGGCCTCCGTAACTCGTGAAGGAGGCTCAACATACATGTCCTTGATGTCAGCAGTCGCGATCCACAGCCGCTCCCGCGTCTGCGGCACGATCCCGCAGACTACTCGCTCGTAGATTTCACGGTTGGAGAGGAACTGTGTCATCAGCCTACATCAAACTTTCATACACATTCTTATCCCGCTCCGAAAAGCAGCAGAATATCACTTCCATCGGCGGCGCGTGAGGACACGCGCCCTCCCTACCATTCGGCGCGTGATGATACGCATCCTCCCCCTCGCGGATGCTTGCGCACCCTTCGGGTTCGGCTTCGCCGAATCTTCCCTCCGAAGCAAAGCTTCTTCGGCGCATTTCGTCTCTGCGCCTCTGCGTTAAGAACTCCCGTACCTCCCGCACGGCTATCTTTGCCGCGTCCTCGATGGGATAGCCGTATATGCCTGTCGAGATGCAGGGGAAGGCGATGGATTTGCAGCCGTTCTCTGCGGCGAGCGCAAGAGAGTTGCGATAGCAGTTCGCCAGCTTCTCCGGCTCTCCGTGCTGGCCATCGCGGTAGACCGGGCCGACGGTGTGGACCACGAACTTCGCAGGCAGCCTGAATCCAGGAGTGATCCGAGCCTCGCCCGTCGGGCACCTCACGCCCGGCCGCACCTCCGGCACCCTGAGGCACGCCTCATAGAGCTCGCGCCCGGCAGCGCGATGGATCGCGCCGTCTACGCCGCCGCCGCCAAGCATCACCTGGTTCGCCGCGTTGACGATGACATCCACCGCCAACGTCGTAATGTCGCCTTGGACGATCTTGATCATTTGCCTTCGCCTTTCACTTCAGAAACGTCATCACGAGACTGACCATCAGTTCCTTCTCCTGTGGCTTAGATTCGGCAATCATCACCGTCAGCGCGACAAGCGTGTGGTCCGCAATTCGCTTTGAACCGTCTTTACGGAGAAGCAGCTTGTTGCGCTTCAGGAAGTAAAGGAACAATCCTGCGGCGATGCGCTTGTTGCCGTCGGAGAAGCCATGGTTCTTCGTCACGAGATACAGCAGGTTCGCCGCTTTCTCCTGGGAAGATGGATAGAGATCCTTCCCGCCAAAGGACTGGTACACCGCACCAAGCGCCGACTTGAACGAACCATCCTTCTCGTTGCCGAATAGAGGCGAATCAGTCGCGAACTTCATGCTGTCAATGAACCGTCGACACTCTTCGTATGACAGTTCAACCGAACGCCCCTTTGCCTTTGGCTTGCCAATTGTCTGGTGGTCATATCCATCCAGCAGATCAAGTGCCGTTGAATAGGCATTGACAACATCTAATACCTGCTCGACGTCAAGGCTGTTGGCGACACGCTTCATCACCTTCACAGTCTGCCCGAGCTGACGCATACGTTCGTTATTGACGACATAGCCTCGAAAAAGATACTCTTTTAACACAGATGTCGCCCAACGTCGGAACTCAATACCACGCGGAGAGTGTACTCGATAACCGACTGCGATGATTACTTCAAGATTATAAATATCAACTTTCACCGACCCCGCTGCATTATCTGCTAAATGTGCAATTTTTGCACACATAGTCTCAGACACAATTTCCCCATCTGAAATCGCATTGCGAATGTGACGTCCGATGACCGTTCGATCCTTCCCAAACAATTGCGCTATCTGCACTTGAGTAAGCCAGACGGTTTCGGAATCAATCTTTACCGGCAGCGTCACCGCGCCGTCTTTGGACTCGAACAAAACTATCTCATTGTTTTTCATGGCAAACATCTCCTACTTGCCTACCAGTACTTCGCGGGGACCGACGCCGCGGGGCGGACCTATCACGCCTCGCTTCTCGAAGAGATGCATGATGCGCGAGGCGTGGTTGTAGCCGATGCCCATGCGCTGCTGGAGCATCGAGGCCGACGCACGGTTGGCCTCTACGACGATGTCGTAGGCGCGGTGGTACTCCTCGTCCGTTATGCCGTCCTCGCCAACTGGACCGGATTCGTCGTCGCTCGTCCCCTCGGACTCCATCTCGTCAACTATCGATTCATCTATTTGCGAAGGCCACTGCTTGACAATGAACTCCATGATGCGCGAAAGTTCGCTCTTCGTGATTAGCGCGCCCTGCGTGCGGACGAGCCCCTCCTCCGACTTGTACAGCATGTCGCCCTTGGCGCAGAGCAGCTCGGCGCCGGATTCGTCGAGGATCGTCCGCGAATCGGTGGCGTTCGCCGTGCCGAGCGCGACGCGCCCTGGGATGTTGGCCTTGATGGTGCCTGAAATCGTCTTGACGTCGGGACGCTGCGTTGCAATGATCAGGTGGATGCCCGTAGCGCGAGCAAGCGCCATGAGACGTCCGAGGACCGGTTCCACGTCGCGCCCGCAGAGCGTCATGATGTCCGCCAACTCGTCGATGACGATCACTATGTACGGCACCTTCTCCTCGGACGAGTCGTTGAACTCGATGATGTCCCTCGCTCCGACCTCGGAGAACTTGATGAGGCGCTGCTCCATCTCCTTCGCCGCCCATCGAAGCGCCCCCAGCACCTTCTTCGCCTCCACGACGACAGGCACCAGAAGGTGTGGCATCGCCTTGTAGTTGCTGAACTCGGTGCGCTTCGGATCCACGAGGATCATTCTCAGCTGTTCAGGAGTGCGCGTCATCAGCAGCCCGTTGATGATAGAGTTGAGGCAGACCGACTTTCCCTTTCCGGACGCGCCCGCGACAAGGAGGTGCGGCATCTTCGTGAGGTCCGCCACGACGGCCTCGCCCGCAACGTCCTTGCCAAGCAGGATCGGAACCGGATACTTTGGCTTCCCGTTCTTCGGCCACGTGGCGGCGTCCTGCCACTTATCCGATTCGACGATCTCTCGGAAGAGGACTGGCCGCGGCTGCGGATTCGACACCTGGATGCCTACCGCCTCCTGTCCGGGGATTGGCGCGAACACGCGAAGCGACTTCGCCCTGAGGGCCAGCTGCAGGTCTCGCGAAAGCCCAGTGAACTTGTCCACGCGGACGCCATGCCCCGGCCTGATGGCGAACTGCGTGACGGTCGGGCCTTCGACTATCGACGACAGAGTCGCGTGTACGCCGAACTCCTTGAGCTTGCCCATCAGCTCCGCGCCCATCGCCTCGGCGTCGTTGCCGGAACTCGCACCTGGTCTAGGAGGGTCGAGGAGAGACAGCGGAGGCAACTCGGCGTTGACCGGATATTTCGTCTTCAAACGCTTCTCTTTTGTCACCCTTGCGACGGGGTCGTCTTCCGGCTTCTGGGAAATCCTCTCGATACCCTTCTTCAACGCCTCGGCTCCATCTCCAATCGCCTCTGCAGTTCCGCCAAGCCAGCTCCAGTCCCACTCGCTAATATGCCAGTCAAACATCTTACGGACGGTTGAGAGGCCAAGCGCCATGCACATCGCGACAAGGAAAAGCGCAATGGACAGGAATGTCGCGCCAAACGCGGCGACGCCACGTTCAAGGCCATTGGTCATGAAAGCGCGCCCGACCCATCCACCGGCGTCGTTCCCGACATGGACAATGGCAAGCAGCTGCCGCACCCACGCCCACCTTCCGGACAATTGGAAAAGCCCCGTGACGACAAGCACAATGAGAGCAAGACCGAGAATGCGCACCCATACCCTCCGATTCGGGATCTCGTCCACGTCCTTGGATATCGGCTCAAGCATCTTGACGCCACCGACGGCGAACGCGAAGGGAACACACCAGACTGCAAGCCCAAAAGCCACATAACCGCAGTAGGCGAACGTGTTGCCCACGACGCCAACAAGATTCGTCTGAGGCTTCACGTTTTCGGTCAGCGCGGCAACGCACTCCCAGTCGAACGAGGCGAGCGCTGCAACCGAGAAGACAGCAAGCGCCAGCATCCCGACGCCGACGATTTTCCAGAGCAGACGATCTTCGGGCGTCTTGACGCGAACGTTCTGCTTCTTCGTGGACTTTGCGTTCTCCGAAGATTTCCTCGCCTTCCGCGCTGCCGTCTTGACCTTCAGCTGCTTCCGCCTTCTCCTTTTCGACTTCCTCACGGTTTTGTCCCCGCCGCGTATTATATCAAAAATCGCACCTACCGATTCAAAGGCTGATCGCGCCCATGTCTTGGTTCCAGCGGAAGTAAATGCACCTTGATTCTCCATCCGCTTTCTTGATGATGGCGGCGGATTCAAGGTAGTCCGGCCATGTTTCGTCCGTGAACGACTCCACGACACCATGTGCCGCAAGGACCGCCGCGACGTTGATGTCGTGAGTGACGGCCACGACGAGCGGCCAGCCCTTCTCATGCAGGCCATCCAGGCAACGCTCCATCCGCTTCGCGGCGCGCACGAACGGCTTGAATCCGCACTGCTTCCCGGTGCGGAAGTAATCGTTCAGTCGCTCATGGTAGTTTCCCTCGGCGGCAAGTTCCATGCGTTTTTCGGCAGAGCCGAAAAACGGCGAATCGCTGCCGAGAAACGGGGCAAGGCGCACCTTGCGCTCGATTGACTGCCCCGTTGCGACGAGGTCAAGTCCCATTGCCATCGCACACGCCGTCTGTAGTGTGCGAAACGTTTCGCTCGCGTAGAAAGCGACTGACTTGGGAAGAAGACTGTTCGCCAGCATCAAGCCAAAGCTGTGCGCCCAACGCCAGCCGTTTTCGGTGAGCGACAGGCTCGCGCCAAAGGTGAGGTCGCCTGGATCAAGCGGCGGACGCTCCGCGTGGCGGATAAGCAACGTGACGCGCCCCCCGTTGTTGAGTGTGTCCTTCATTTCTGTGAGCGGCATCTTTTCAACCCGGCAACCGCCGCAAGATTTCGTCCGCACCATAATCTCATTTTCTGTTTTCATACGCATTTGCCATAGCAATCTCCGTGCCAAAACACGCCAAGCCCCGAAACCTTGCGGTTCCGGGGCCTGGTGGTGGTCAAAGTTTGAACTGGTGGGCAGAAATTATTTTCTCACGCAGAGACGCAGAGGGGATAATCCCCATGGTTATGATTACAAGCGCTATGATTACAAGTTTTATGTCACAAACCATAAAACTCATGGGTTTTTTTATCAATCAAGTTGGCATTTTTGCTTCCAAATACATCTTGATAGGACAATAGTTCTGGCAAGAGAGTCACCCGATCATTCAACCCATCCAAAACGGTTTTTAGCCCGCTATAAGTGCCTTTGTATTGGTTAAACGCATTCTCATATCCATCGAAACTGAATACGATTTCGCCAAGTTTAATCTCCTTGTAATTCTTAAGACCATCGGCATCCCAGTCTTTACTTTTCCACGTTTCACTTTCCAACACTCTCAATTGATCAGTAATACCCATATAATGGCAGATCATTTGCTTTACACCTTCAAGATACTCTTTTTCTTTTTTCACGCGCCAGAAACAATTCCCATAATAAACATTGTCACCCACCTGCACTTTACACGCATTCCCCAATGTAAATAATCCATTGTACCGCCCACCCTTACCGCCATAGTATGAGCCAACTTCAAGCTGGGTCGACTGGTTGAGATACTCGGTGAATTTCGACTCGAGAAAAAGAACTTTCTTTTCTTCCGTATTCAGCAACACCACATCCATATTGGAAATTGGACGACTTCTTCCGCAAGGTTCTAGATTTGATTTCACTTCAAACCGAACAGCATTGTATCTTTGATTGTCGATAGAGATGCCGTTCACCGCGACTCCGTTGAAGCAAAGGAAACATAACAGTGCAGATGAATTCAACTGATTTATTTCGACCCATTCATTTCCCCCACCACATGTTACATCACGAAACATTTCCCTCAGTTGTTTCGATTTCGTTAACCCAAAGGCGTTACATATCCTTTGATACTGCTCATCTACAATATTATCTCTAATCGTAGCAAAATCCTTTTCTATGAAAAAAGGACCGTCAACAGTTTGGGAAATAACGGGAACCCCATCCTTCGACATCCGTTCCCTCATCTCCTTGATAAACTCAAGTGTTTTCATCTCTCTTTCTTCCTTTCTTTTGCTTGTTTTCTCTGCGTTCTCCGCGTCTCTGCGTGAGATACAAAATCAACCCAATCCCTCTTTCTCCTCTTCCTCCCCAGTCGCCCTTCTGCACAGCGCCTCGTTGCGGGCGTTCATCAGATGGCAGTTGTCGTAGTTTACGGGGAAAACCGGCACGTCGTTTGGAAACGAACTGAGAATCAACTGGCGTCCGTCGGCAAGGAACCGCGAATCCTCGACCGTCGGATCAAACCGCTGCGGAAGGCCATGCGCGACAGTCTTGATCCACCTGGCGAACGGCTCCTGCCGCAGGCGCCGTTCCAGCTCTTTCTCGCCAGGCGAAAGAAAACCGCATACCGGCAGCATACCGCGACGCGCCTTCTCGACCATCCGCTCTATCTCCGGCAGATGCTGCTCGACCGTCATCCTGCGCGTCAGCCGCACAGGAAACATGAAAGGCGACGCCAGAAGCGTCAAGTCGCCGATGGCGGTCCACGAAATCGACGGATCGAGCACCGCATGTCTCAGCCCGCTTCTGCGGACAAAGCGATCTGGATTGAGCGTCTTCCACATCTTCCGCGCCGGGTTCATCTTGATATACTTGCGAACGGCCGCCAAAGGCCGTCCGGCGTTGACGAGCAGCAGCCAGAAATGATCCTCCCATACGAGCGGCGCCTTCTCGCCAATCAAGGGCGCGACCACATCTTCTCCCTCTCGTCTGAAATGCTGAAACCAGTCGAGAATGTCAAAGCCACGTGCCTTGGCATAATCGACTATCAAGAGCAAATGCAGATGGTCGGGCATGATGATGAAATTGCTCGCTGTCAGAAACGGCCATCTGGCATGGATGCCGCGCCAAATGGCGGCCATGGCCTCGCCCGCCGGCGTCAGTTCAACGGTGTAGCACGGCTTGCCATCGCGCTCCACCTTCTTCACAATGCGCGACAGCACTTCCCTTCTCCCCCTCACGCAGAAAGTGAGAAAGAAGAAACGCCGTCCGCTCTTGTCGAATCGCAATCTCATGCGCCGTGGCTCCTGTCGACATCGGCCGGGGGAAGTTTCCCCCGAACCTCCTCTGTAACGCCAATTTCGATTCTATCCGCAGTGTGAGCGCATTGTGCGCCGCGGTGGGGTTCGGGGCGCAGCCCCGGTTGTTGTCCAAGCTTCGCAATCCTCGCCGCCAATTCGCGAAACGACCGCCCGCAGCCATCAAGTAATTGCCACGCTCGTTCACGGATGGGGATGAGCCACGCCTCATCTTCACCGTCGAACACGAGCGAGGCGGAGTTGGGGTCATAATGTTCGATTGCATCGCGGAAGTCTGCGGACAGCTTCTTGTAGCGCATGAGCGTCTTGTACGCGGCAAGCAGATCGGGCGCATCCTTGAGGAAGCCGCGAATGCCCGTCTGCCACGGCGTATCGTAATCGATGAAGTAACTATCTTCTGTTCCGCTGTCATCAAACTTCTCGAACTTGTAGCCGACACCGTGCGCCGCCTCAATGTCCTCAAGCATCGAGCCGAGCCGGATCATCGCCTCGCACGATTCATTGCGCCGCTGATAGGCAATGCGCAATGCGTCCAACGACGGCGGCGGATTGGCGGATGTGCGCGATGGCGATTTGTGCTGTTCGCCCCACGCGATCCGCCGAGCCTTGGCATGGGACATCTTCGACGATTCCAGCCTGAAATCGTGTCGCTCCGCCTCTGTCCTTGCCTTTTTAGGTCTGCCGCGCATGGCTAATATTATACCATAACCCGATCTCCGCGAGGTTTCCGCGACATAACTACAACTTGGCAAATCTCTTCAAACGACAACTGGACGAGACGATCCAGTATGGCGTCTTCCTGTTCCGCCAGGCCTTCTGATTCATGTCTTGCTATATTTACCAATTGAAGGTAATCGACCACAATAAGGCCGAGTCGCATACCCTTGGTAGCCTTTGCGCGGTACAATTTGCGTCCTATGACATGCGCGTTGGCGCACAACTCGTCAACATCCATTGCCGATGTGTCGTTGAAAACAAGATGCGCCCCGTTCATCGTGCCTTCACTCGCAATGACATTTCTTGGTTTTCGCAGCGAATAGTACAAGACCGCCTTATTCTTCTGTTTGGAGTAATCTGCCGCGCAACGCAAGACCTCCGACCACTCATGTTCGGCATCGGTGCCCATTTTCAAGACCGTCAGACCGGCTGGGCGATCAAGATTACGCCAGTCCATCCTGGTCGAATCAATGCTTGAATACAGCTTGATTTCCATAGCACCCGCCTCCATAATGCAATCTGAAATCTTCCAGCTGTTCCCGTATTCAGACTGCATCAGGGCAAGCATGAACTCCTCTGGATAATGCGCCTTGAGGTAGGCGGTCTGATAAGCAAGCCAGGCATAGCAGACGGCATGAGACTTGTTGAAAGCGTATGACGCGAAAGACTCCCAGTCCTTCCATATCTTGGCGCAAAGCGAACGCGCTGCGGCTTCGTCCTGCCATTCGCCAATCCTGAAATCTGGATTCGCAAGACATCCCGCCACGAACTTGTCCTTCAGTTCGAGCATGACCTCCATGACCTTCTTGCCCATCGCCTTGCGCAACTTGTCCGACTCGCCCCGCGTGAAACCAGCCAGTTTCCGCGAAAGCATCATGACCTGCTCCTGATAGACAGTCACGCCGTATGTCTCGCGCAACATCTCCTCCATGAGAGGATGGTCGTATGTAATCGGCTCCTCGCCGTTCTTGCGCCGCACGAACGTAGGTATGTAGGCTATTGGCCCCGGACGATACAGGGCATTCATGGCCACGAGGTCATCAAGGCATTTCGGCTTGAGCGCCATGAGCCAATATGTCATCCCGTCGGACTCGAACTGAAAGATATGCTCGGTATCGCCCTTTGCAAAGACCTCCATCGTTTCAGGCTCGTCATACGGGATCTTGTCGAGATCGACCACCCGTCCTTTCCGCTCCTTGATCAAGTCCACACAACCCTTGTGGATTGCCAAAGTCTTCAGCCCAAGGGTGTCAAACTTTACAATCCCTACGGGTTCGACATAACGTCCGTCATATTGCGTGATGAGATCGGGTTCGCCAGGCGCACGGTCATTCCCAATCGACATCACAGGCAATGTCTCAGAAAGCGGCTTGCGCGAGATGACTATGCCGCAGGCGTGGAGACCGGGCTGCCTGACGCATCCTTCAAGCTTCTCGGCTATGCGAAGAATCTTCTTCTCCAATGGTGTGCCCTGTTCGTATGCATTCCGCAGTTCTTTCGATTCTGACAACGACTGTTTGAATGTGATCTTGGGAACATCAGGAACATGACAAGCCAGTCGGTTGGCCTCCCGCACCGGCATTTCCAATACACGTGCCACGTCCTTTATCGCGCTCCGTGGTGCCATTTGCCCGAAAGTGACGATGTGGGCAACGTGGTCGCGCCCATATTTGTCGCAAAGATATTCGATAACCTTCCCACGCCCAGCGTCCTCAAAGTCAATATCTATGTCCGGCATTGAGATTCTGTCGGGATTGAGAAAACGCTCAAAGAGGAGCCTGTGCTTAATAGGGTCAACGGAGGTTATTCCAAGTGCATACGCAACCGCCGAGCCAGCCGCCGAGCCACGCCCCGGCCCGACCCAGACGCCCATTCGCCGCGCTGCCTCTACGTAGTCGTGGACGATGAGGAAGTAACTGGGGAAGCCCATCATCTTGATGACGTGCAACTCGAAATCGATCCTCTCTACGACTTCCGGCGGCGTCTGTTCGCCCCAACGATTCTTCATGCCCTCGTATACGAGCGAGGCGAGATAGTCCGCCTCGTTACTGAACCCCTGCGGAATCGGAAATTCAACGACTTGAGGCGCCTCGCATATCTCGTAATCTTCGATTCGCTCTGCAATCTTGGCCGTGTTCTTGATCCAATCAGGATGATTCGGGAATCGCCCGGACATCTCTTCTCTCGACATCAGGTATTCTCTCCCGTTGCAATGTCTGCGGTTGGCATCAGCCAATTTCCTGTAGTCAAAGATGGCGCAATAGGCGTCAAACGCATCGGCATCTTCTTTCTCAAGGAACCTCACCGGATTTGCCGCGCAGACCATGACTGACGACCATTCCGAACTATCGAAGTCATCATTTTCCGCCATGAAAGCGAAATCGTCGCCAAACACACGCAAACACTTATCCACGAAGTCCGGCACCATGTCGCTCGTCATGCAGATTAGACCTTCGCGCCATTTCTCAATTTCGGAGAATGCTATGAATCGGTCTTGGGCACCTTGCGGCTGTACTTCCGCCGACGAGATACGGACAAGGTTGCGGTAGCCGGTCTTGTTCTTTGCATAAAGGCGTATGACATGACGATTCTCAAGCACGGTCGCCGCGACGGATCGTCCGATTATCGGCTTGATGGGCGGGAAATCACCACCGAACTTTGTCTGCCGCGAATGACACGCCGCATGGAACTCGGCCGCTCCGAACATGAAGTTTCGGTCGCAGAGTGCAAGCGCGGAGAATCCCATCTCCCGAGCCTTGCGGACAAGGCGTGGGATCTGGCAGATGGAGTCGCCCATCGAATACGACGAGCGGACATCAAGAGGAACATAGTTGTTCATGTCACTTGCCCTCCTCTGGCGTGTCGATAACGGCCTCGACCGTCGTTGCGTCGAAGTCAAAACGGTAGATGGACTCTTCGCGCATGGTGTCGAATATCTCGCCGTGCATTCCATCGAAGTGCGCCTTTACCTCGTCCATGTTGACGACAGGCGCGGACATGACGAGAAACTTCATGTTCTGCAACTTAAGCGCTGCCGCCCACCGACGCAACTCCGCCTTGAACTCCTCCATCTTCTGGATGTGTTCTGCGTCGTTTGCGCCATAGAAGAGCTGGTACAGAAGAACGGGTATCGTGCCGCCCTTGAGACCGGCCTTGTTGCAGGCGGACGCCGTCCGATGCAGGAACTGGTACGAGATGTCCATGCAGTTCAACTTGAAATCCGCGAAGCCATCAAGCCCCGTGCAGTCCGCGTTGTGGATATAGCACAGCCACGCCTTGAGTATGCGATGGCGGAGGAGGATGTCTGCCGCGCCCACACCCTCGTTGAGCCATTCCCTGACCGTCTTGTCTGCGAAGCGAACGTACTCCGTCATCTTGCCCTCCACGGCGATCTGTACCCCCGCCTCAAGGATCATGATGTCCGTCATTGATGGACGGCCGATCCTTTCGCCGTCGGAAAGCGCGTCCGTGGGAAACTCAAAGAACTTGAGCGCACAGATGGGGTTGAAGTCGGGGAGATACTTGTAAAGAAGCCTCCCGATCCTGCCGAGGTTCGTCGGCTGCCAGAATTCCGCGAGCGGAATCGAACTTGTGCGCCACGAATTGACGCGCGTCTTGCTGAGTTCACTCAGTACCTCTCCATAAGTTCCACGGGCAAATCCGAAGAAGTACCCGCGTTCATCATCTATCATTTCTTTTCTTTGTTTCATAATACTGTTTGCCCTTTTGACGGCGCATATTCTATCAAAGGTCGTCAAGCAAAAACATTTCCAATGACGCCCGTTCTCGCGCCATCTGTTGCACCAACAGAAAGCTTGTGGTCTCGCTACAGATTCGGCCTAATAACATGACGCTTGACGTCGTTCCAGCAAAGGCCGAGGTTGTTGCGAAGTTTTGGATCTACACCAATCCGCAGCAGTTCGCGTTCAATGCACGGACAGGCGAAACCACCTCGTGCGTTTTGATCGTCCCGATAAGTAAGATACCAGAGCAGATTGTTGCCCCTCATATCCAAGTAGCTTGTGATGGATGTGGCATTCCCATGTAATGCCACATGGCTTCTAATCCTTTCTACGGCATCCTCGTCAGAAAAATGGGTAATGAGAAATATAAGCCGATGCAATTCCGACTGCACAAAACCTTGGGTGAACACAATTTCAGGACCAAGCGTCATGCAAATGCCTTCATAACCCCCGATCCTTTTTCCCACAAACCACCGGCGCATCGGCACGGCGTCGGCGAACGCCTGCTGGACGATGGGGTTCTCCATTATTGGGCCTTTCAGAACCTCGTCCACGCCCCACCAGATGTGCGAGTAGCGGACGGCGTCCCACACAGCCACCTTGATCGGATGCGGCAGCTCCGCAGTCATCACCTTGGCGAAGCAGGCAAGCGCCATCTCCCCCGGCATCCTCTTGAACGCCAGCTTCACCTTCCGCGCGATCTCCGCCGAATCTCCGCACGCCTCAATCGACCGCTGAAATACCGCTATTTCATTCTGATCCATGCGCCATCCGTTTTGCATTGTCAGTTCTCATGCTACGCAATAAAGCAATCCCCGTGCCAGCACAAAAATCGCCCGAAAACGCATCGTTTCCGGCCTCGACTTGCTCAGATTTTTAGCAGGAGGTCATATTATGAGCGCAGTATCAATGGCAAGCCTTTTAGGCGTCACGCCTCTTAAACTCTCTAGAAACAAGGTCCATGCCATGCTTTACGTTCCGAAGCCGTTCTTCGTCCCCAATCATCTCGTAATACCTTATTTCTACCCTGCACCAGGCCAAATAGGCGTCTGGATGGATCCGCTGCGGAAGCCGGTACGTCTCAATCATGGCTTTTGCCTCGTCCATCTTCTCGGAACTAATCAGAGACGACAGGTAATTCGCAGCGCCAAACACGTATTCGGGATGATGCGCAAAACATTTCCTGACGACGAGCAACGCCTCCTCTGCGCGGCCAAGGCGTGACAAAGCGGAAGCGTAGTTGTTGGACACCGCAGGGTTGTCTGGCATCTTGGCGTGCAGGTCTTTCAGCAGACGCAAAGCCACTTTTAAGTCGGACTTCCCGCTTGAGGGGTCTAGGCAGATGCGAACGGCCTTGAAATAGCTCTCTTCATACGCTGGATCCAGTGGAGCATGCGTTGCAGCATCTTCTGTCACAATCATTTTCTGAAGCTGTCCATTGGACATTTCACGGAGATTCTGGCCCAGATTGTTGTTCGCGTACTGCTTCACATATGCATCTTCCGCCGCCTTGCGGACACTTTCCGGGCGAGATTCATCCGAACGCAACGCATCCAGCATCATTTCCGACCGCTTGGCAACTGTTTCGGAAAGAAGATTGATTGCTGCGGCAATGCTGATTATGCCTGCATTTGCCTCAACTTCAACAAACTCGGCGAGCGCCTCCGACGACAAATCGGCCTGCTGTTCTCCGCCATCATTGACGTTTTTCACTAGACCAGCAAACAATGTGAAGGACTCCGGCGTGAAATACATCCAGTCGCCGCAAATTGTCTGCGGCCGTTTTCCGGTTGTCACCTCGTCAAGAATGCGCTTGACATAGTCCGGCTGCATGCCGCGGACAGCTATGCGCAGAAACCGCGCGGCTTCGGTTTCCCTGCCGAGATTCGCCAAGGCGACGCCAAGGAAGAACGCGATGCCCGGGTCATCGGCATAACCTGATTTCTCCGCATATCGCACAATTCGCTCGTGGTCCTTGAAATGCGCAATGGACTCGCACACGCGGGCTGCCTGATCAACGGACGGCGGCGCAATCCGCTCGGCACGTTCAATAACGTCAAGCGCCCCAATCACATCACCTTTGAGGTACCGGATGTCGGCACACATGGCCAATCCGAAGGGATTCTCGGACGGAAACCGCCGGACAACCTCCTGCACCCATTCCTCTGCCTCCTTCAGCTTCCCCTGGACTAATGCGCAAAGCGCCAGGTTGTTGTAGGCGGTCGGCAGCATACCAAATTCGTCTTTCGCCTGAAGGAACGCACGTTTGGCATCCCTATAGCGCTCACTGTGCAGATGCTGAAGGCCTCGCCCTATGAGTTCGTGGAATCGGTCCAGATCAAGAATCCCCAACGTGTCCCCAAGCTCCGCCAGTCTTGCAGACTGGCTTCGACGGCGAATGGCCTCCGTGACGTCCGCGCGAGTTGGATCTCTTGGCAAATCCGAGCGAATTGATGGATAGCAGCAGAACTTGAATTTCTTTCCACTGCCGCACGGACATTCGGAGTAGAGTATGTTCTGGTCAATCATGATGCATAGCCTCCTGTTGCCGTCTATTTCATTTCATCAATCAGTCTGTTTCGTTCATCCGTATTGGCGTCCCGGTGCAGCAAGTTGTTCTGACTTGACGTCATGCGATTCGCAATGTATAGCCAGACTCAACAAGGTCCTTTATGCATTTCGCCGCAAATGGCTCCTGTTGCTCTATCGTCAACTGTCTACCGATTTCCCTTCCCATGTCAATGTCGGCGAGGTTCCCATCTATCACGGATTCGACGTTCGGCAGATCGTATGGAATGATGGACTCCATTCCAAAGAGAAAGTCATCGACTTCCGCAAATCCTCCAAATAGCGTGAGGTACGGCATATTTCCGCCATTCTTTGAAAGGGCGACATTGACGACAAGATAGTCTTTCCCCTCGAACAGATCAGTCGCGACGAGCCCCACTCCGCAAATGAAGTTTTTCACGCGCAGACAACGATAGCAATATGTCGAGAGCATCTTGCCAACGAAGCGCAACTTCTCATCCGCGCTCTTCTCTGCGCTTCGGATGAATCTGTCTGCAATCCTCTCGCCGTTTTCGCGTTGCAGCATCACCACATAGTCGCAAAGCACGTCGTGCTCCGCTTGGTTCTCCACAATCACCTTGCGTCCATCGCGGCTACAAAGCCCAAGTGCTGTGGCCGCCGCCTTGACTTTCCTTTTCGTAATCAACGGCATGATCTTTTCATTTGCAACCGCTGCCCACACAGTTTTCGCTGCATCGTAGCGAGCAAGCAATTCATCGCGCCTAGACGACGGTTCCTCAAGGCAGCCATATTCTGCGTCAATCGGCTGGCTTTCGGGGTGAAAGTACCTCTCATTTCCAGTCAGGCGGAAATCGCTGCCTTCCCCAATGGAATTGTGGAGCGTTTCCGTCAACTCGTCCAGCGTTGGACCTGCGAGGAACTTCTCACGCTTCGTCTTTTGTCCAAACCCCCACCATGCAAGCATGTCATCGTAACCATAAGCCCGCTCCTCTTCATCGCTCTTCAAGTTCAGGGTGCTCGCAGCAAGCCGTCTACGATAGGACATCAGTCCAACAGCTCCTCCGATGTCGTCAAGCGCATAAGTACCGGTTGTCGTTTCGCAGGCGACGTCATTTGTCTTGGGGTTGGACATCCTACGGATGGTGACCCGCCAACCATCGCCAAAATCGTACTCGTAGTATACTCGTTTGCCGACTTTGTCGAAGACATCCCGTAGTTGCACGAGATGCGGCCATGTAACCCAGCGTTTTTCGTCGAACGTGCGATGCACAAGAACCTCGCAGCCAAGATGCAACACGCATTCCTTGTTGGAGAATTGCCACGGATGAGAGTTGTCGAAACCAAACAGCTTGTTGACCACTCCGTGAAAATCCTCGAAACCCAAGTGTTCTGGCACAGTTACGACACGAGAACAATCCGTTCCATCAAGTTTCATTGATAATCTATAGTTCATTAGTCTCCTTTCAAAACTCATGCCACCGGATCGCTGCAAAAGTCACGCCACCCGCAGTCTCGGCAGAAACCGCCGCGCCAACGGCGTGCGCGGAGCGCCCTCCCTCTCTGCCTCTCTGCGCCTCTGCGTTAAAAAACAACTCCACCTCCTTCAGCGCGATCTTCGCCGCCTTCTCGTCATGTGTAGTTTCCTCCCGAGGCGTCGAGCTTGACGGTCCGAACGGTCTGGTCGGGCTCGTGCCCGAACTCGACCTCATCGGTCTCACCTCTGCGAATAAGTCTTTTGACATCTACTACATTCATGGTGCCTTTCCCCGTCTGGCACAAGCTCACTCCGAAATCACCACTGTCCCGTCGAGCCTGCGGAACGACTTCTCGCATGAATACGTGTCGCTCCCGGCGATGGCATACTCACCCACGATCATTCTATCAACAAACCCAGGCTTTGCCTTGGCGAGATTAGGAGACTCCAATTGTGTCATTCCATCTTTCTCCCCGCGGCTATGCTCTCGCGTATCGACGCCATGTCGTGCGGTCCGTCGGCGTTCTTGCGCACAAAACGCCGCCCGACGCCAAAGCAGGACAGGTTCGGCTTTTTGCCGTTGCGGTACGTTTCATCTGGAATCTGCATTGTCGCTTTCATGACGGTTATTGTAGCAAAACTGCCGTACAACCGCAATGCCGTATAACTGTATAACTGTATTTCAGGTTATCTTCTATAAGTTCGGCCTAACGACATGATGTTTGACGTCGTTCCAGCAGAGGCCGAGGTTGTTGCGGCAGGTTGCCGTACTTAACGACCAACCGCTTTATCGTCGCAAGCTCTTCTTCCTTCACCCCCGACCCGGAAAGAACGCTTCGCACAAGCGGCCCTAGGACGGGTGCGTCGTACTTGTTGATCGCGCCACGCTCATGCAGCCTCAGGAGCTCCGCCAGGGCGGGGTCGTCGTAGACACGCGGAGAGAAGTCGAACTCCACCTGCTTCACATCGGCCTGCAATGCGGCCCCATTGCCCGTCCTCAGCCGACGAAGGTAGTACTGCATGGCCTCTTCGTACCAGCAGTATCCGCCCTGCGTCTCATCGCGCCGCACTTCCATCTCCGCATGGAACCTGACGACCGCCTCGTCAATGATCAGGTCCTCCGGCAGCAGCCTCCGGTCAATTTGCAGTCCGTCCAGCGTCCGGCACCGCGACAGCGCCGTGTAGAGCTGCCCGTGGTCGAAGCAACCGCGCCCCAGCCGCAGGGAGACGCTGTCCATGCTCAGCCCCTGCGACTTGTGGATCGTGATCGCGTAGGCGAGCCGCAGCGGAATCTGCTCGAAGGAGCCGACGACGACCTGGCGCATCACAAGCGCATTCGTCTTCGCCTCGATCTCCTGCACATACGCATGTTTGTCCCACGTATGCGGCACAATCGTCACGTTCTTGCCGTTGTCGAGGCGGACACAAACCTCCAAGTCGTCCTCCGAACCAAATCCCGTGACAACCCCCATGTCGCCGTTGACGCATTCAAGCGTCCCCTCGCTCCTCTGGTTGCAGAGCACCATTACACGTGCGCCGACGACAAGCTCAAGGTCGCCATCGGCGGGAAACTCCGCCTCAAGGAACTTGCCGGACACCTTTGCCTTGAACAGGCGCGACTCGCCTTTAACCGACATCCGCGCGGCGTCGTTTATCGCCTTCGCCTCGCGGTTTGTCGTGCAGAGGCAGACGGGCGGCGTACGGAAAGTCTTTTCGCCGACGCAGTGGTTGTTCAGCACTTTCGCCGCCGCCGCAAAGTTTCCATGCCGCAGGTTGTTCAGCACTTTCCTGAACAGCGCATCGCCACTTTGACGGTGAACCGTCTGCAGGAGAACCGTCCTGAACATCGCGGCAGCCCAGAGGTCGGTCTCAAACGCAAACGCCCCGCCGAGCCGCTCGTCCATGAACTTGCGCTTTTCGCTTTCCGACACAACAGGCGGAAGCTGCATGAAGTCCCCAACAAGGACAATCTGCTTGCCGCCGAACGGCATCTCCTTGCGGACTCCGGACGCGACCTCCCTCAGCCGTGCGTCCATCGCGCAGAAGAGATCGCTTCTCACCATCGAAACCTCGTCGACGACAATCGTCTTCGCCATTCGCAGGACGCGGCAGCGGTTGCCGTCCGTCAGCGGATCCAGCGTCAATGGGTTCAAAAGCCCCGGCTTGAGCATCATCTGGCTGTGGATTGTCGTTCCGCCGGCGTTCAGCGCGGCGATTCCGGTTGGAGCGAGCACCACGCATTCCCTGTCGCAACGCCTGAGAAACTCGCGCACGAGCGTCGACTTGCCCGTTCCCGCTTCACCCGTCAGGAACATGTTCGCCCCCGACATCATCAAGCCCAAGGCGGCCCCCTGTTCGCCGCTCAGTATTATCTTTTCCTTGTCGTCTATCATATCGTCTTTCCGTTCAGCTTCTCTTCAACCTTAGTTTCCCTCCCCACGGGGTGGGCTTCTCGCCATACGCTCGCGTCCGGAATGCCATTGTCCATCGGCCAGTACATCCCCACCCGCTTCCTTATATGCTCTACCATGTTTATTTGACTAGCCGAATCCATGTTCTTCTTGTCGTTCCGTTCTTTCGCAATCCATTTAGCAACATCCATGCCAACAAGAAAACAGGCTGAAAACGCATCTTTTTCGCCGTTCAGATTCTGACCGACCGCTCAATTCATTAGCGCCGACCATGCATGTTTTAGGCTGCCTCACCGGATCGCCGCAAAAGTCGCGCCGCCCGCAGTCTCGGCAGAAGAAATTCACTACAAATACTTCCGCACCGTGTTCCGGCTATGTGCGTTCTACCTGTCACGCCCATCTCCAATGCCAGGTTGCGCACATCCAAAGAGAACAAGCTGTGATGACTTTGCATCGATGGCGTTGTGTGCGACCCTGGGCTCGCGGACTTTGCTTTGGATGCCCTTGGCGTTCCCGTGCGGGGCGAATTGCGAACAGGCACTTGCGACGTCGACGCGCAGCACGTCGCCCTTCGCCAGCCTGAACGCATGATCGGCAAACCTCAATTCGACGCGTCGCCAGCTTCCCCGATCGTAGTCCCCGCCGTTCGCGGAAAGCGACGTGATGTCGTCGCGAAGGAGGTACCAGACACCGTCCGGCTTCTTCACGCTCACGCGCGCGTATATGCACGTGTCCTCGCAGTCGCTCTTCACTAGAAGGCTGGCCCGCATGCGCCCGCGCACGTCCAGCCAAGACTCCATGGGCGGCAGGACGAAGGAAACGACATCATCGCGGAAGTCGGACGGCGGCTGCGGACGCATCCCGCCGAAGCAAATCCCGCCGGAGCCTGGGAAGTCCGGCAGCGGGCGCTTTGGATCGTAGGTCCAAGACCTTTCACCGTCGCCAAGCGCGAATTCCCTGCGGATTTGCCCGTCCTCGAGCGAAGAAGCCTCGATCCATCTGTTCTCCCACAGCGCATAGTACCGAACCTTGCCGGGCGAGGCATCACTGCACGGCTTCCCCGTGCGGCAATAGTCAAACCAGTCTATGGCCGACACGCCCTCGTCCGACCTTGCGCCACCCGGGAACTCGCCAAAAGTCCCCTTCATGGCGCTTGACAGCCGTCCGCCATGGTCGTATGCGTCTATCAGCAATGCGCAGTTCGAGAGACGCTCACGCGGCGTCTCCCTCCACATGTCGCAAATGCCCTCGGTGTAGATGTCGTAGAAGCCCGTGCGGAGCAGTATCGGCATCGTGGATTTTATGAATGCGTTGCGATAGTCCGCGCCGCTTCCCGGCTCGCGAGAAGCCCAAAACGGGTCGTCGCGGCACGGGTGGAGGATCTTGTTGTCGAACGAAGTCACCGCCTCCCCCCAATAGCGCATGGAGAAGTCGGCAAGCGGGAAATCAGAAAACGACGCCGACTTGTTGCGTTGAATGGAATGGTTCTTTTTCTTGTAGCCTCTTACGAACCATCCGCCGTGGAGACCGCACTTGAAGAAGCCGTTGCGATAGGCGATGTTGTAGCGGTTGACCTCCTGGACAGACAGCGCCGCCCCCTTCACATCCGGAGGATTCGTATCGAGATACGCCCAGTGGACGCTTGCAAGGTAGCTACTGCCGTCAAGGAATATCTCGCCGTTGTACCAAGGAAGCTTCCGAACCCATTCGAGCAGGGCAAGGCCGTCGGCGCGCTCGCTCTCGTAGGGGATCCAGTCGCCCTCGCTCATGCCGCAGCCGCGGCAGTGCTGCATGAGATATGCATAGCCGCGCGCAAGGTTCGCGGATTGCGACTTCTCGAACCCGGCAAGATCGGCACATTCCTCCTTGACATAAGGATTGCGCTGTATGACGATCGCGCACTTTTCCCCGTCCTTCGGCCGCACTCCGTACGTGTACAGCTTCGTCCCGTCCGGCATGGGCACCATTTCCTCGAAGGTGCCTGCGGCGAGCTGCAGACACGCCAACGCAGCTGGCAGCGCCAGCGTGATTCCAATCGTCTTTGCCTTCATGGCTTGACTTCTCCTTTCAATGTCTTTTCAGCAGTTGCCGACGAGGACTCGGCCGAGGCGGCGTCGGGCGATGTCGGCCAGGCGACGGACGGTTGCGACGGGAGTAGGCGACGCATCCGCCATGCGCCAGCGCGGGAAGAAGCGAGTGACATGCAACGGAATCTCAGGCGAGACGGACGCAATAAAAGCAGCGACGGCGTCAATGCCTGAGTCGGAGTCGTTTCGCCCTGGCACGACGAGCGTCGTCACCTCGACATGGCACCCTGCCTCGTGCAGCATCGCAATCGTCCGGCACACCGCCTTGAAGTCGCCGCCGACCCAGTCGTAGTAGTCCTGCGACGGGCCCTTGAGGTCGATGTTCGCCGCGTCGATGAGCGGCGCCAGCTCCGACACCACCTCTTCGCTCGCGCAACCATTGGAGACAAGGGCGTTGAGCATCCCCCTTTCGCGAATCTCCCTCGCGCAGTCGCGCACGAATTCCCATCCTACAAGCGGCTCGTTGTAAGTGTAGGCTAGGCCTATGTTGCCCTGACCGTCCTTGAGCCGCGCCGCGATGTCGGCAAGCTCCGCAGGCGTGACCGTACGACATGGCACCTCGTCCGCTCCATGTTGAGATATCCCGTCGTTCTGGCAAAACGGACAGCGCAGGTTGCATCCGTACGATCCGACCGAGAGGATGTTGCTCCCGGGATGGAAGAACGCGATTGGCTTTTTCTCGATTGGGTCGAGCGCAATAGACGAAACCTTGCCGTAGTTCGCCGCGACAACGCGACCGCCATCCGCTTTCCGCGCACGGCAGAACCCAAGGGCTCCGTCCGCAAGCCGGCAATGGCGCGGACACGCCCCGCAGACGGCCGCCGCCGCCTCACTCATGGAAGACCTCTGCCTGGAACGTCTCGAAAGCCGCACCGTCGCGCCACGCATCTGCGGGGAGCCCCGCCTTCTGCGAGAGATACGAAAGCGTCGTCGGCAAGTCCCAGCCCTGCTCTGGCGCGACCTGCGGAAGGAACACGGCGAAACGCCCGTCCTTCTCAAGCGTCATGCCGTCCCGCCCCAGTACGATGTCGCGCCACGACGCGACGCGCCTCGGCGGGGTGAGCGCCGAGACCTCCACACGTATCCCGCCGAGCTCGCGTTCCGTGACAGGCGGAAAACGCGGATCCCCAATCGCCGCGTCCACCGCACGCGCGGCCACGGCCTCGACGAGCGGACGCATCGGCAGGATCTCGCCGATGCAGCCGCGCAGCGCGCCTGTCGCCTTGTCGTTGAGGGTCACGAACGCGCCCATCTTCGCGCGCGTCGCCTCCGGCGCGTCGGCCGCGGATTCGCCGCGGCGCGGTCCGCCCTTCACGGCCCGCTCGAGCGACGAGCGTGCGACGCGCAGTAGGTACGCCCTGTCGGCGGCGGAAAGAACCGAGGCGGGGGCTCCGTCGACTCGCACACGCCCCGTCGCGGCGACATAGCAGACGAAGCGCGAATAGTCGCCATCGCCGTCGCTCGAAGTCGCGTACTTCAGGCGGACGAACGACGTGCCGGACGGGAATGCACGGAGCGCGAGCTCTATCGGCACATGCCCGCAAATCGTCGCGCCCGTGCGCTTTATGAACGCGGCGAAGGCGTCCGCGTCGCCCTTTTCGATGAGGACGAACGCCTCGGCGTCCGAAGCGGCGACCTTCCGGCGGACGTCCTCTCCGCCGCCGTTGCCGAAGGGCGTGTAGGAAAAGTCGTCGCCGTAGTGCGTGAAGTCAGACGAGATGACAAGCAAAGTCTCCGCGTCCACGAGCCGCGCCAGCGCACGGGCGCACATGGCCATCTGGTCGTGCCCGAAGGACCCCATCACAAGCGGCACGACGGTGAAGCCGCCCCCGAGCGCAAGCTGGAGAAGCGGATACTCGATCTGCGCGGAATGCTCGGCGGCGTGCACGCCGTCGTTGCGCGCGACTGGCGCGACGAGCGCGAGGCGGTCTAGCCAGTCGCGGTCGACCTTGATCTCGCCGAGCGGCGTGGAGACGGCGTCCGACTCCGGCGCGACCAGGCGGTTCTCGATCCACGCGCGGTGGCTCGGCGCAAGGACGACAACGCGGCGGAACTTCGCGCCGCGCACGGCGCGGACTGCAGTCCACGCCGTCTCGCCGGAATAGGCCCAGCCCGCATGCGGAAGCAGGAGGACGTTCGGAGCCTCGCCCCCATCCGCACTGCCGTACGAGGCCTCCCACCTTTCGGCAAGAGCCCGAATCTCGCGTTCCGTTCCCGGGTACCACGCACCCGCTATCGTGCTTCCAAGTGCCATCTTGCAGTCTCCACCTCCCAGACACATCCTGCTGGGACAAGGGGAATTGTACCAAATTTTCCGCTCTCGCGCTCTATCGCGCCGCGTCCGTCACGGGTGCAACGAAGGTGGCTTTCGTGCCGCGGGCATCTGACGCAGACCGAAGGTCGAGTCGGCGCGGAGACGGCGGGCGAAGGTCGCCCAAGCAGAGCAATCCCCATAAAGCCAACGGAACCTCCTCGCGACCTTCAAGCCACGTCGTCTACGCGCCGGTTCAAGCGGCGAAGCCGCGCGTCAGATGCGCCGCGTTTCGTGGTCGCGCGCCAGCGCATGCACCTATATGACAATATATGCGTAACACGCAAATGCTGGCAATATACCGTATCTTTGCATAAATCGCTCGCTGCCCCCGTCCGTCACTCGCGATGTCATTCTCGTTTGCGCAATGGGACCAGACTTATGGTATAATGCGCGCATGGAATGCGGGCGGTCGATGAAGAAGATGCTATTTGTCGCGATTGGCGTGGTCGCGCCTTTTGTCGTGCTCGAGATTGTCGAAATGCTTCGGCTCGGCAAGTGGATTGGCGGCGCAATACTTGCGGTTCTTGTGGCAGTTGCCATACCGCTTGTCATTTTTCTTGCCAGACCAAAGCCCGTCAAGGGTGTAGAAGAGCTTGATGACAATGACGGAGGCATCGACTGGCGCGAGGGAAATGCAGGCGGCGAGATGGTGCAAATGTGGAACGGCTGGGCTGTCTTGCTGAACGACGCCCCCGTCCACGAGGCGAAGGCGCTGGCGGAGAAACTTGAATCGGAGCACATGCGCTGTCGCCTCGAATTGCTGAAGGAAGACCGCGCCTTCCATCTTTACGGGAACGGGGGAATGGGCACGCGCATGTGCGTACTTGTCGCGCCAGGCGACTATGGCGCAGCGAAGAAGGCGCTGGCCCTGGGCTTTTGCGAAAGAAAGGCAGGTAGCTGACATGACAGACTTGGCTGGGGGCACGCTTGAGGCGCGAATCGAATACGCCGCGAGGCGCAAGAAGGATATGAACTGCTGCCAGGCGGTTCTGGTCGCATTCGCCGACATGCTCGGGAAGAGCGAGGACGAGTTGTTGCGTCTCGGCTCCGGTTTTGGATCCGGCATGGGGACGATGGAGGGAACGTGTGGCGCGCTTGTAGGCGCGATCATGGTCTCTTCGCTTCTCTCTCCAGACGGCGAAGCGAGGAACAACTCGCGGGCAATCATGTCGCGATTCAAGGAACGCTGCGGCGGCGCCACCATCTGCCGCGACCTCAAGGGGATTGGAACCGGCAAGGTGCTCTGCAGCTGCGAGGACTGCGTCCGCAACGCCGTGCTCGCGGCAGGAGAGGCACTGAAGATAAAATAGGATGGCAGGGAGTCACAATGGTTCCTAGCATTTCGACTCTTCCTGTCACTCGGACTTCAGCCACCAAAGTGCTTTCCAAACCACGCAAAACCGTAGATTGAAAGCAACACCAGCACCACGTAGAAGGCGAAGGACATCCGCCGCACTCGCCGTCTTTTATGAGTTTCTTCCATATCAGTCAACTCCCTCTGGTTATTATCGCCCCGCCCACGTTCGGTAAGTTGATGGAAGAAATATTCGGCTTCTCGTTCACTTTGTCCGACGCTGCTTTAAAAGAATCAACAGCCGATGGCTTTATGAACTCCGCGCCAATCGCAACGCGGCACTTCTTGCACAGCGGCAACAACCCTGCAATGACATTGAACCAGTTTATACTGCTTATCATGACATGACTGCCGCAGTTACAGCACTTGGCGTTGTCGTTCGCCGCGCCATGTATTCCAGCCGAGACAATAGCAAGAACCAGAAACATGAGAATCAACACCGTAAAGCCAATCGCGCTTTTGGCGTTGGAGACGGCAAATCCTTCCGGCACAAAAAGCGCCCCCGCAGAAAGCGCCACTGCACCAACCGAAACAACGACTAGCAACCTCTTCAGCTGCCGTCTCGCTTCCTTTGTGGCGTCAGGAAACCGTATCTTGTCAATCGGCATCGTAGCTATCTTCATCGTCCCTCTCCATTCGCCGCACTTCTCTGCCGCTACGCTTCTTCCTAATCTACTTCGACTCTTTGTCCTTCACCCAGACATGCGCTCCGGCTCCGCCTACTTCAAAACGCGGAATTGCGCGAAGAAGCTTAGAGAGCTGGGAATAGCCGTAGTTGCGGCTGTCGAAGTCCGGCCGCTTTTTGCTGATCATCGACCCAAGCGACGAAAGCGTAGCCTGGCCGCTCTCCCCCGATGACTCCGAAATGCACTGCGCAAGGAACCGCACGTTCTTGTCCGATATTGGCTTCTTCTGGGTCTGCGCGCCGGCGACAGACGCCTTCGCGCCGCCGTCCAGGCTCTGCTCCGTAGATGACTGTCCGTCGGACGAAAGAATCTCGACGTAGATGAACTTGTCGCAGGCCGTTATGAACGGACGCGGCGTTTTCTTCTCGCCGATTCCATAGACCTTCTTTCCCGATTCGCGCAGACGCAAGGCAAGAGGCGTGAAATCGCTGTCGCTCGACACGATGACGAATCCGTCGACGTTGTTCGCATGGAGGATGTCCATTGCTTCGATGATCAGTGCCGAGTCTGTGGCGTTCTTCCCCGTCGTGTAGGCATATTGCTGCACCGGGACTGCGCCTATCTCAAGCAATGCGTCCTTCCAGCCTCCCAGCTTCGCCCAGTCGCCATAGGCATGCTTGATGGTAGGCACGCCGTACTTGGTCACCTCGTCAATTATCGGTTTAAGGTTCTTCGCGGTCGCATTGTCCGCGTCGATCAACACCGCCAGCTTCTGTTCGCTCAGCATTGCCATAATGGTTCCTCCGTTTCCAGCCACTTCAAGTCAAGCGATGAAACGCATTCATCAGTTCATGGCAGCTTACCACCTGATGGTAATGCAGACATTCGTCTATCTTGTCTAGGCACATTCACCGCTTCAATAGCCTCGCCAGTTTTCTCTTTGCCGACTTGTGGCCTGACCCTGCCGCTTTCCTCAGCCAACAAATCGCCAATCGTAGCGACCGCCTTACGCCTGTTCCTTCAAGATAACACAACCCTAGATTGTATTGCGCGATGGCGTCACCTCGTTCCGACGCCTTACGGTACCACTTGATGGCCTCTGCCATGTCTTCGCGGACACCTTGCCCAGTGTTGTATGCATAGCCAAGATTGCACATTGCCGAAACCTGGCCGTTTCGAGCAGCTAGTCGATACCATTTGGCAGCTATCCTGGCGGACTGTCTGACACCCCTTCCGAAATCATACATAACGCCTATGTTGAATTGGGCAAAGCAGTCTCCATGCCTGGCGGCGCGCCGATAGAGTTTCATCGCAGCTGAAAAATCTTGCGTTACGCCTCTTCCATCTTCATACATCATCCCGAGATTGACCATTGCGTATGCATCGCCTTGACGAGATGCTTTTTCATACAAGTCAGCAGCAATAGCATAGTCCTTGCGAACGCCCTCGCCATGTTCATAGCACAAAGCCATTTCGTATTGCGCATTTGAATCGCCACTATCGGCTTTAACCATCAAATCATAAATCCGCTTTTTATCAGCTAGCGCACTTTTACCAACCATGTTGCTCATTGTGCCAAACGCTTACGGATGAATCCAGGCGAGGTCGTCCTCTAGGGCCTGGCGGCGGTCGGCGGCAAGGCGCTCCCAGACGTCGGGCGTAAGCTCGAGGCCGGCCGCCTTGAACTGCGCGATGAGGTTGTTGCGGCGCCATTCGCCGACGTCCTTCTTGCGCATCTCGTAGTCGGGGCGAGTGCGAAGCGCCTCGTCGACGGTGTAGAGGTAGAGCTTGCCGTCCTTCATGCCCGGCACCATCTCGCCCGTGTCGCGGTATCCCTCCACCGCGTCCCACGAGGCCTCGTCGAAAGCGGCCTGCGCGTTGCGCGCGTCCTCCGGCCAGTCCTTGCGGTCGATCATATCCCAAGCTCCTTTCTCATCGGCTCCGCCAAGGCGGGGTCCAGCACAAGGAAATCGCCGTTGCGCCTGTAGATGAGGCGCTGGATGGCGGGCACGGCGTAGAAGACGAGCGTCGAGTCTGCGAGCGCGGCGTAATCCTTTACGTTCGCGCTCGAGCGCGCATACCGGCGCATGACGTCCGCAGTCGGCACGTCGTGTCCGCCAGCGAGCACGCGGTGGCTGATGCGGAGCGGCAGCGCCGCCGGCTCGGGCATCCAGAGATAGTAGAGCACGACCGTGTAGCCGCGCCTTTTCGCGTCGGCGAGAAGCTTTAGGTGCCCGCGGCCGGAAAGCGTCGTCTCGAAGGCGAACGACGTGCGCGCCTCGATAAGCTCGGCGATGCGCTCCAGCGTGAGCTTGCCCGCCTTGATCGCGGAGAGGCGGATGTCCGTCGGCGACATGCCCTGCGCCATAAGGTCGGGGTTCACGTACTCCACCGCGCCCGCGTACTCAGGGAGGTACCTAAGCGCAAACGTCGACTTCCCGGAGCCGTTCGGCCCCGCGACTACATGGCATATAGGTCTCTCGGACATTTCTTCCACCTGACGATATTATACCAAAAACCCATCAGCCACGGCATGCAGGATCAAGCCGCGATGAAATCAAGGCCCATTTTTGTCTTGGCCTGCCAGTTCGGGGCAGACGCTATTAGAGTCGGGGTTCGTCCATTCAAAGGGAAACGAGCGGCACTTGTCCGGCTTTACCGGATTTACACGACAGAGATTGTTTTCGTCTAGATACACGCAAGCGCCATCTGGCAAGCTTTTCAGCACTAGGCCCTTGCGGTCGGGCGCAATCTCGGTTTCATTGGCGATGAATTCGTCTTCGTCCACGCCAAGGTATGCGGCAATTCGCGCGATCTCAGCATCCGAAACGCGCACTATGCCGTCCTTTATCCGACAGCATGCCCCGCAGCACCGACAATGGAAATCGTTTCTATTCATTCGTTCACGGAGAGCTTTCTAAGTCATTCAAAACCGCGAGTCCGCAATACTCCTTTCGGCCTGAGGTTGACAATCACCACCTCGGGATGGTTGAAGAAGCGCGGCAGAGGCGTGGATTCGCGCGCAAGGCCGCGAGAGACGACCATCGTCGCGCCGTTATTGAGCGTGTATGCGCCGCCCGCCATACGCGGGAAGAGGGTCCTCTCGTGTACGTCCGGGCCGCCGGAAGACGGACCGCATACGCCAATGTCAAGGAACGGCACCACCCACTGTCCTCCGTGGAGATGCCCGGAAACGACGAGGTCGAAACCATGCTTCTCGTATACCGCCGCATACTCCGGCCGGTGTGAGAGAAGTATCCGCAGCCGCGAAGGACTTGACGCAGAGGCGACGGAGGCGATCTGTGCGAGCCATGCGTCGTCCGACATGTACGTCGGGTCGTCGATGCCGCAAACGTCTATATCCACGCCGCGAATCTTGACCGTTTTGACTTCCCCAACAAGCACCGTCACGCCGGCGGAAAGAAGAATCTCCCTCATTTCGGGAATGCGCTCGCTCCAGTGCTCGTGATTGCCGAAGACGTAGAAGCAGGGAATGTCTCGCGCAATCGCGGCGAGGAACGCCTTGGCGTTGTCGTCCGGAAGACGGTCGTCGAAGATGTCCCCCGAAAGCAGAACGGCATCTGGCTTCTGCGCCTTGATTGCCTCAACAAGCGCACGCCCCCCTGCTCCATATCGGCACGAATGTAGGTCTGTCACCAATGCGAGGCGAATCCCCTCGGCAGGCACCTTGCCACCGTCAACCGCAACGTCGTATTGCGTCACGCACGGCATTTCATGCCACACGCCGAGAGCCGAGGCGACCGCCCAAAGAACGACGAACGTCTTTCGCGCGCGTTCGCCGAACCGTCCGAACAGCCGCCAAAGCGCAGTACGCTTGGAAATGACGACGATGAACGCGACATGCGCGGCATAGAAAGGCAGAATTGCCGCAAGCCCCAAAAGCGAACCAAAGCCAGGAAGGAAGCCCGTCGTGCAGCCGCCCGCAATCAGATAAGGCCCGAACAAAAGCATGAGCGCGGCAGCGGACATTGTAGGCGCCACGACATCATACCGCCATGCCGCCGGCGGCACCATCGCGAATGTCGCCGCCAGCGAAACGAGATAGCCAATCCCAATTATGGCAAGCCGCGGCATCTGTTTCCCCGTTTTCATTCGCGCACATCCTTTCAGCGAAGCGTCTCGTGGTTACGGATGATGCTGACTTCCGAAAGGCCGTTTGTTGTCGCCCAGTCGCGAAGACGCGCCAAAATTTCATCCGACAACCGGCAAGTGTCAGTAACGTGAATGAACATTCGCCCGCCGGCGTATGGCGAGAGTTCCAGCCGTTCAACGTCGTCAGGGGATTCGATTTTCACCGTCTGACGATAATAGTCAATCCCGTTGTCGCAGCGAATGCAGTCCTCGTACAGAACGGCTACGCACTGTTCTCGCGAGTGTTGCCGCCGCCACACGTCCACAAGAACAAAACAGATCGATGCAGCACTCACCGCAAGCATTGCGATTGTAGCCGCAATCTTCGCCATTTTCTCATTCACGCTCATCTCGCTTTCCCTTCCTCATCTTTTCTCCGCGTCACGATACATGGGTGCAATTCTTTTCTCCGTCATATTATCTTGTCATGCCGTCATACGATTTCCAAAGAAAAATAATAATCCGCCATCATACCGACCAAATGCGGAGACAGCGACACTATCTGTTTGACGTCGCCTGTTTCAGAACTAGCCGAAACTTCAAATCCGCACTTGTCTCTGGCCAGTCTCCGAACATCACGGCACCCAAGGCTAATCCACAGGAACTTCGTTGGCACAGTGCGGAAATCAAGGTGCAATATGGGCCTCATGCCTTTCTTCCTCAAAGCGACCAGTTCACTCCCCAGAAATTCCTCAATGTCCCTTTGCAGAATGGACTCAAACTCATCTATCGGCATTCCCCTTCTGGGCACATACTCATATTCAAGGATGTCGCCGAACTTTGGTATTTCTACGCGCTTCAGCACCTTTGACTCTATGTCCTTGGGTACATTGTCAATCCGAATGATCGCCTGATCGATACGCTGAACCATCGCTTCACTCCCCGCTGATCTTGCACAACCTTTCATTGTCATTTGTTCCCTTCCCATCAACTCACCTCCGAGAAGACGATTCTGGTAAGATTCATCATCGCGCATTTCGCCTCTTCACTTTGAAAGCGGAGCGCAGACGACGGATACGCGGCCTGTCGGCGTGAGGACATAAATCGTATCACGCTGCGCAAGCTGCTTATTAGT
Organism: Kiritimatiellia bacterium; assembly: GCA_017405115.1. The sequence continues at coordinate 17,778 of JAFRBA010000070.1, read as the reverse complement.
ACGTACAACCCAATTGATGTATTTGCCCTTGACTTTTCGGGCTGCACCGCCTTTGCTTATAACACACGCCACCTCCTCGCAGACGTCAAAGCATTCGCCGCCCCATTGCTTTGGGCACGTGAGCACTTTATGTCCCAGATTATTCGTGCTGCCCAGCACGTCCGCGGGGTTTACGTTTGCAGTAAACAGGACTGGGAACCAGTCGTCGTCAGGCGGATTTACAACCACACACCAGATGTTCGTGTATCGCCCAAGGCTCTGAAGATTCTGCACTGCATCCCCGTATTCAGCTCCCAATGCCTGTATGAAGTCCGTTGAATTGGAAAATGCGTCGGGATCAACCCACGAGACGCCATTTGCATGGCGGCTGTTGTTCTCCATGATGGCGCAGTAAATCGGCCTCATCCGAACTGCTATCGCACTTGCCTTCACTTGAACCATTCCGGCACGCAAGCCTGGCAATATAGAGACAACAAGGAGAAAAATCAGAACACTGCTACAAATGACTATCACACGTCCATATTTGGTCTGCCTCCTGTTGCCCGACATCTCGGCGAACCATATAGATGCTTCGGTGCGGAAAAGCAAGACAATTGGAATTGCAATCAGGGCAATGGCAACTGCAATCAGGACAATGGCAACGACTGTCACAAACCACAATTGAGACAGGAAGATGCAAACAAATGCTATTAACGCCACTAGAACCGTATGTGGCCAGATGAACCATGCTCTCCTCCCTTCACGCAATGCCACCACCATTCCTATGGGCAAACAAAGCTGGGGAAGCAGAAACACACCACTAACAAGTGCAGCATCGACAAAGCCAGTGTCGCCATATATCACACAAAAGGCGAAGATAAAACCGGCTGCATAAAGAGCGACGTAAGTCCACCCAAGCGCCTCGACTATTCTTACTGCCAAAGGTTTCTTCATCGCCTTTTGTTCCACTTCGGTTCCTGATTCGGGCGTTTCGATGTGTTTGGCTCTGCAACGCCGTTGTCGTCAAACACGCAATTCCTGGTGCCGTTTGTGCCGCGCAGTATGATTGGCTCGCCATTGCTCCACGGCAGACGAGTCGTGAGCCACACGGCCGTCGGGCCGTCCTCTCCGCCTATTATGCCGATGGATTCCGCCTTTTCCTTTGCACCATCGCACCCCGCCACAAGCGCAACCAACATAAAGACAATTGCCAATCTCTTGTATAGCCTGAACTTCCTGAAATCAGATTTCATCCCGCTTCTCATTTTACTTGATCATTTGGGTACAGTCCCCATTTTCCGCTCAACTGCCGCGTGCGGAGTGCGTGGCATAAAAGCAACAAGGGACACGCGGTCGGTTGAAAGCCGCCGATGCCTGTCCCCGCGCCATTTTCATCGTCCATCCTCCTCGCAGATATCCGTCTTCAGCAAAATGCTTCCGCGCTTCAGGTCAAAAGCCAGTTTGCGACCAAGCACGGATTTAAGATCATCTACCTGAAGGCAACGATCTCTGACACCCATGGCGATATAATCGCGACTGCAAAGCATGTCCTTCGTCAAAACCGTCCCGGCTTTCACGTCTTCATTGACAAACAGTACTTTTGCAACGAATCCATATCGCAAGTCGATCTTTTTGCGTTCGTCACAAATGGTCGTCTCTTGTAGTTTCTCGGCCTCTTTCTGTGTCTTTGTCTGCCCAGCAGCCGACATCAGATTGGAAGATGCTGCGGAACGAACACTGTTCGTGCAACGCGGTGCGCTCACGCATCCCACAATCGCAAGGACGAAGAATGTCATAAGCCAAACCGCCACTCCACAATTAATAGCATTGTGAACCATTTTCATGCTCGTATTATAACACATTCTTAGAAGGCTTGCTTTATCGCATATTCATGGAGGTTGTTCCTTCCCCTCTCGCCATCCTACTCTTCTTCGTACAGTTCTTTCGCCAATGGACGTATCTTTTCCAGCCACTTCCCCTTCTCCGACTCCAAATAGACAGACGAGGTGTGGTTGGTCTTCAGGGACTCCCAATAGCCGTTGTAATGCTCGCAAGCGCAGCCGCATGGATAATACGCCTCGCAGCTCCAGTCCCCGTATCGCGCCAGAAGGCCGACCTTGTCGTGTTCCGCTTTGGTATCAAAGACATAGATGAATTCATCCGGGCTGCCAACGTCCGTCAACGCACGGACAACTTTCGCGCGCATGGCGTCAAGCGGCAACGGACGGCGAGTGTCGTCCTCGCCGTGTATGAGGTCGAAAAGGCGAATCTGCGTATCGTTGAAACGAATGCCGTTGCGCCATGATACAAATGTCGAGCATACAAATGAAATTGACGACAACACGACAATCAGGCCCAACAATGCCAACAATACAATCACCGCCCTGCGTTTCTTCGACTTCCCAGCCGGAAGCAGCCCCACAGCGCGAAACGCCGCTTCGAGTTCGTATCTGTCGACACCATGTTCGCGCAATTCCCACAGTATCATGACAGGCGCCGAACGTTTCAGCATGAACGACACGGTATCGTCATCGACAAAGTGATAGTGGGATGCGAACTTCTGCCACGGCATCTTCTGCACTAGGTCTCCGCACACGGTCTCATATCCTTTGTCGGTTATACGGCACGTCACAAGTGCATCGCCAAGCATCTGCTGCATATGCCTGACATAAATGCGCACCCAGGCGCGGCGGAAGATTTCCACGCAACCGCAGAAGAAAGGCAAAGACCATAGCAAAGAGCATCCTTCTTTAGGACACCCTTTTAGCCACCAGTCAAACATGAAAACCAACCACGCCGCCATCAGGCACCAGGAGAAGGCGGTAAAGCCTCGGAACGAGAAAGCCAAGGCCCGTCTGACTGCGCGCGCATATTGCTTCGCGTCAAACTTAGTCGTGAATGTCACATCCATGTATCACCTCCATCATCTAAATTCCGCCTTGTAGAAACATGCAGACATGCGGTCGACTTCGTTTCTGCGGATATTCAGTTTCTGCGCGAGAGCTTGCCAACCTGAGATGGCCGTGAGCAACTCCGCGTACCGCTTCTCGGCCACATTGCGATCGACATGGAAATATTCCGCGCTTTCGATAAGTTCGCCTCGTGACGCACCTTGGACACCCGGTGCCAGATCGAGCGCCGCGAATGCCGCGTCGGGATTCGGGTTCACGTCGAACATCGGAGAGAGCCGCCATCCACCGCGTTCCATGACGAATCCGTGATTCCGCAGATGGTCGTCGCTGTTCCCGACAAGACGCGAGAAAACGATGCGGCTCCACAGCTCCGCGAGGTCTTCGTCCGGGCGCGCCCCTTCGCGCACAAGAAACTCGGCAACGTCCAGATAGCTATGACCTTCCTCTCCGTCCGACGCGCCGGACATCGTCATGGCGCTCGCATAGTGAATTCGCCTTTCGCCTTCGCGGTCAAACCTGCGCGAGAAGAATGTCGAACCAGCCTTTGAAAACCGCTCCAGGCGAGTATCGCTCACTCTTAGCCCCGCCGCCGCCGCAAGGCGCGAGACAAGGAACTCCCATATGCCGACATCCCACTCGTCGTTTGCAGAGGGAAACTTCGCAATCCACAACAAGCCCTTCTCGTCCGACACATTCGCTTTCGGACGAGCGCCACCCAAAGAGGAACCTGGGGCGAGAAGGACATCTATCCACCGCGCGTCCTGTCCGTCTTCGTCCGCATCGATCTTCCGGGCGCACTCCTCAAGCGTCCTCAGCGTCGTCCAAGGCGGGGCGGGCTTGGACGAATCGGACGAGACGAACTTTCCGTCAAGCATTACTCGCACCGCGCCAGTCCGGGTAAGGTCATACGCGCCGACGATGAAATCGCTCGCAAGCAATGTCCTCTCCGGCCTCTTTTCACGCCGCGCGAGCTGTGTCTCCTTGCGGCGTATAAGCCGTCGACCCCACCTGTCGGGAGCGATGTCGCCGAGAAAGCCGAACACCCCCTTGCCGACAGGATATTGCTCTCCGGCCGACGGCAGAACATCGGGATCGATGGCCAACATTTCTCCCTTCTTCAGCCAGGCATCGTCGTAAGAAAACGAAAAGACCTCCTTGCCCCGCACACTTTCGACGCGAACGAGGCCAAGCTTCTCTTCACCAAGATAGATGCCCAGCTCTTTCATTGGGCACCTCTCTGCCGTGAACTGCGCAGAAGCCGTGCGTCCTGGATGTCGCGCCCCTGCAGATCAGTGGCAGCAACCTGCGCCATGTCGTCCTGCATGCCGAGGCAGAAGAGGACGGACATGTAGTTGCCCATCGCCACCTTGGGCGAACCACGCTCAATCGCCCTCAACGTCATGAGGCTCATGTCGGCGCGCTCCGCCATCAGCGCGGACGTTATGCCGCGCCGACGCCGCGCAAGCTTGATGTTCTCGCCCAGCCGCTCAAGCGCCACCACCGCCTTTGGGAACAGCCTTGTCTGTCGTTTCATATCCCTTCTCCACTCACAACAGACAATATAATAGCATATTCATCCGCAAAGCGCAACTATAACAGCATAATTCCCTCTTCATTTGGGGACAGTCCCCATTTCCTCCAAGTCCACCCAAGCGCCTCGACTATTCTTACTGCCAAAGGTTTCTTCATCGTATTTTCTCCGCCCAATAAACCAGCCATTGCTGGAAGTATTCCGCCACATCCACCGGCAGGCTCCCGATGACCACATCCGCGCCGTCATCGTTGCTTATGCGGATTTGCTTCCAATACTGCCCGGAGCCGTTCTTCGCCGGAACCACCTCAAACGCCACCGAGGTGTCGCGTCGCAACCTGAATTCTCGCTTCCGCCCGATCTTGCCCACCCCAACAAAGTACGAGCAACAGCCATCGACAATACTAAGCGAGAACTTTCCGAAAAGCGAAAAGACCGCAAAGACAAGCCCAGTCAAGAAAATGAAAGGAGAAACTACAAGCCCAAATTGCGGGTTCGTCGCGCAGCGGATTCGTCCGCAATACCACCCGATGTCATTCCATAACACAACTCCACCGACACACATCAGGAATATACCGAACAGAACACCCCACAGGCCATATTTCCATTCTATGCGCTCTTCCCTCGGCCTGTCAGGGGTCGCCTCTTCGTGAATGACTCTTACACGCTTCGGCGGCTCGCCGGGAGCCTTGTGTGCCGTCTCGCGCTGAAGATATCGCGAACATGAGATCGTCTTGCCGCAGGCACGACATAGCATCAAATCGGATTTGACGTTGATGTCGCGAAGCGCAATCTGCGCCCCACACGATGGACAGCTGTAGGTCTTCATGCTGCAATCCCCCGCGCTTGCTCTCATCCGCGCATTCATTTCGTGGCCTCCGTCGAGGTTTTCAGCACATTGCACAGCCAGCCTTCCACCCAATGATAGAAAACAGGCGAGCAGTCGCGGAAGATGTGCTTCATCTCCTTCTCATCCTTGACGCCAATGCCGATTGCCTTTGGAAAAGCTGCATTGCTGTCGAAAAACGAACCGCGATACATCACGCCGAAGCCATCAACCGAAGCCTTCGGCAGGTCCACATGCCGTCCAAACCTACCGATGCCGTGAAAATATGCAAGATGTCCATTTTGCGCCGTGACGCGGTGGACGCCGAAACGTCCTACAATCGCCGAGGCAACGAGATACACCGGTGCCGCCGCAAAGACAAGCAGCAGAATCGAAATGGGAATACAAACCCAGGGCTCGGACAGTTTCTCAAAAGGCCCCAACAAAGCGGCTGCAATGCAAATGACGACCACATAGCGTGAAAGCGCCGCGTTTAGCGCCCCGTTCCACCACCTTCCCTCCCGCAATTCAAAGCCGACGGGGATATCGACGACGCCATGCGGACGGTAGCGCATCCTGAAGCGCACCAGCCGCACCCAGTCCGCGCTCCCCGGCTCTGTCGCCGTACTGCACCGTGGGCATAAGAGCGAATTGCTTTGCATGTCGATGTCCTTCGACCGAAAAGGCATACCGCACTTTCCGCACAAAAGAGGCTCCTCATCCAACGCTGATTCGCAGGTCACAAGCAGATTCGCTTCAATAAACTCTGCCTCGTTCTTGCTGCGCCCACGCCAAAACACGCGGAGGTCGTAACCGTTTGACCAGACGGCAACATAGTCCTTGCCGCATTCCTGTATGATGCCGCTCGTAATGGCCGTTCGCGCGAACATGCGGCGGCACACGGGGATGAAGCCAAGCCAAAGCGACTCCGCCACAAGTGCCTCCATGCCAAGCCGATACCGCCGCGCAGTAAGACGACCAAGCGCAACAAGCCCAAAAAAGCCGGCCACGGCAGCTGCAAACACGGCAATAAACACCGACCATCTCAAGTCCATATCGCCAATATTCATAAAGTGACCCGCGACCAAAATACTGGCAACAAACACAGCAAAACCGACAGGAAACACCAATAGCCAACAGCACGGAACGCCGCGCCTCAACTCCAGCGAGCCGTCCTCACACTGCCGCATCGACCACCCCTTGGGAACGCGCAGCTTCGCGTCCGCCATGCGCTCGCGGTAGGTCTTCTCATCTTCGCCAATCGGCACGCCAAACGCGTTGCACCGCTCGCAGTAGCCAATCGCAACATCCGAGTCTCCGATCTTGACGCTGCCGAGATGCCGCGCCTGAATCTCCGCGCCACAGTTCCCGCACCGTCTTTTATGAGTTTCTTCCATGCCAGTCAAACCCATCTCCTCTGGTTGTCATCGTCCCAAGCGCCTCTACTATCTTGACCGCCAAAGGTTTCTTCATCGCATTTCGCCCCTTCTGTCACTTCGGTCATTCTGTTCCAACTTCAACATCCCCCCAGCACGGTGTATCCGCCACGCGGGCAGACCGCGCAGCCACTTCTAGTTTTCATGCCGACATTATCTCATAACGCCCCACGCGCGTCAATGCCGCTTGTTTCGGCATGGCGAACATGGGTTATGGTATAATACGCGCCACATAGCGAACAACCCATCAAAGAACATGGAACCGAGACGCGATAAAAGGCAAGTGGACGCGGCGTTCCAGAGGCTTGCGAAGTCGAAGTTCCGCTCGCGGTTCCGGCTCTCCGAGGCGGACAGGAAGTACATCGCCGACAAAGGCATGGTCACGATCCGCCGCCATGCCGAGGACTTCATACGAACAAGACTTGCGCCGGCAAGCCCGCCAAACGACGGAAGGCAGACCCCGATGAGGGGTCATCCGGTGTTCAAGGCGCAGCACGCTACGGCGACATGCTGCCGCGGGTGCCTGTGCAAGTGGTGGAAGGTACCGAAGGGAACGGCCATCCCCCCAGAACGCCAGTCGCGCATAGTGGACTTCCTCATGGAGTGGATTGGACGCCAGCTCGACACGCCGTGACGCCGGCCTGGCGGCTTCGGGCGGACGTCTTCACCGCATGGACTTGTATGCCTCTTCAAGGCGACGGGTCGAAGGCGTCGTCATGCGGAACTTCGGCGGCAGGGCCAGGACTTCGTATATCGTCGAATGGTGGTTTGACTCGCAGACCTTGTCGAGCCCGAAGAAGCGGCAGAATTTCCTCCCGTCGAGCGTGACCACGTCCGCAATCATGCGGTCGATGAAGATGCCGCGCCCTGACAGCGCGATGAAGTCTTCGATCATCGCGTTGAACATCGCCAGGACCATCCTTGCGCTTCGATGATCGGGATGCACTACGACGCCGGTGAAGTAGAGGTGGTATATCCCGGGCGCGTCGTACTTCAGAACCATCTCGGGCGTCAGCTCGGTGTCCATGAACGCGCCTTTGCGAATCCGCAGATACGTCGAGTCGTCCACGGGAAGCAGCATGGTGTACCCGACGAGCTGCCCCGTTTCACGGTCGCGGACGACGAAGCCGCTCTCCCTGTTGGTCTTGAACAGCGCCCAGTTTTGCTCTGGCGTACTATGGTAGCAGGCGTCGAAGTTGCGGTCGTCGAGAGCGACCACGTCCCTGACTTCCGCCAGGGACAGGTCGATGCCGCGAAGTATCTCGTATTTGCGTTCGAACTCGTCCTTTGGCTGGGCGAAGATGAATATGTTGCGGTTGAACCCGGAGGCAGGCAGATGCATGGCGGAACACTCGGGCGCATCGATCGCAAAGTACTGGCCGTCGTCCCTGACGATCAGCCTGACGCCGTTATCGTCCGGCTTAACGGTGATCTCGGCATATATGCGCCGGTGGCTGCCGTTCCGCTCGCGGATGCTCCTTAGGGCGCTTGTCAGAGTGTCTACGATATGCGTGGCGGTTTCAGCCGGAATCGAGCCGGGGAGGGACTTGCCGATCACCGCGACAACCCTTGCGCAGGCCGCGGGATCGGTAGTTTCAACAGACCAGACATGTGGTTCCCTGCCGTCCGCACAGGGTTTCGACCTGCGCACCAGCGGCATGGCGAGGAACGCCATCACCGTAATCGTCGGGCCGGCCGCAAGGGCCGCCCAGACGCCGTTCAGCCCCAACGCCCCCCCGAACACAAGCTGCAGCGCGACAGGAACGGCAAAAAAGGCAAGAGCCGTCAGCGCGACCGAGCGGCCAGGGCGCCCGATGTACTGGTAATGCGAATTCAGCATATACGTGAGGGCATATCCGGCAAGCCCTATCACCACCAGCCTCGCCGCACGGCTCGCGTCGCCTACCAATTCAGGATCTTCCATGCCGACCATCTCCGCGAACAATTCCGGCCCGATGAAGACGACGGCCGTGAGGAACAGCCCCTCGAAGACGGATATGCATGCGGCGAAGCGGATCAGCTTCCGTATGGCCGTCGTGTTGCCCTCCCCGTGGTAGACGGTCTCCATCGGCTGGAGGGCGATTCCCACGCCATTGAAAAACAGGGAAAGCCGTATTATGAAGAACACCACGGTCGAGACCGGCAGGATGTCTGAGCCCCACGAGAGGATCAGGTACTTGGTAGTCACGAAAAACAGAAGCGCCTGGAAAAGGCCGGACGAGGCGTCACCAAAGCTCAGTGTCAGCGAACGAGCAAGATCTCGCGGCAGGAACCGCGGGGCAAAGCGCAGCCCGCAGCTTCTGCCGCGCAGGAGCCTGGGCAGGAGCATCGCCATGCCAGACAGATATGCAACTGCCGTGCCAATCGCGATTCCGCCCATGCCGAGCGCTGGCAGCCCGCATTTGCCGGAGCACAGCCCGTAGGAAAGCGCCAAGTTCACGATCACCTGCGAACAGTAGGACACGGTACAGCAGATTTCGCCTCCGTCGGTATAGACAAGATACAAAAGGACAAGGTCTACAGCCTCTAGAGCGGCGACAACCGGGTACCACTTCAAGTAGTCTGCCGCATATCCCGCCGTATCGGCGTCCGGCGCCATGAAGGCAAGATAGGGGCTCTTAAATGCAAGGATTGCGATGCACAGCGCAAGTCCAAGCACCACGGCGGCGACGAGGCCCTGCCCTGCAATGTTTGCAGCGCGCTCTTTTTGCGTCCGCGCCATTGCGTCGGAGTAGACGATTGACGTCCCGACCGCCAGCAGCCACGTGAAGAAACTCACCATCATGAACACTGGCATGAGCAGGTTCATTGCACCAAGCGCCTCTTCGCCAAGCATCCGCCCGGCGATCACGCTGTCGGACAGAACTAGGACATACTCGGCGACTATCACAATCGTTGCAGCCCCCAGGAATCCGATAAACTTGCGATTCGCAAATGTCATCGCCTTATATTATATCACATCGGCAGATTGGCGGTCAAACACACAGTCCGCACCGCAGATAATAAGCTCAGATAATTTCAGCAAAACGCCCTCCGATATGATATAATACATCACACTTGAAGTACAAATACCTCTATCAGGACCGGGACAACCGAAATCTCGAAGGCGAAATAAGCGCCCGCAACCGCGCGGACGCCTACCAGCGCCTGCGCAAGCAGGGCATTCGCCCCTACCGGGTAATCGGCGACGACCCGTGGAACTGGCGTCCGTGGGCGATCTCGGCCGGCTATCTCGTGCTGTCCGCCGCGCTCGTGGTGCTTGGCATCGTGGCGCTGGCGCAGGCTCGGCAGCTGCGCGAGCTGCAGATGACGGACGTGGAGGAGGAGAGCTTCTGACCAGTCAAAACCAAGAGAGGACCATGAAGAAATGAAGATAGACACATTGTGCGTTCAGGGCGGGTACAAGCCGGCGTGCGGAGAGTCCCGCCAAGTCCCGATCTACGCCACGACGACATTCAAGTACGACACGACCCAGCACATGGCCGACCTCTTCGACCTGAAGGCGCCGGGCTACTTCTACACGCGACTCGCGAACCCGACGAACGACCTGGTGGCGAAGAAGATCGCCGCGCTCGAAGGCGGGGTTGCGGCGATCCTGACGAGCTCCGGGCAGGCGGCCTCGACGTTCGCGGTGCTCAACCTGTGCAACGCCGGAGACCACGTCGTGTCCTCAGCGCAGATATACGGCGGCACGTTCAACCTGTTCGCCGTGTCGCTCAAGAAGCTCGGCATCGAGTTCACGTTCGTCGACCCCGACGCGTCCCCCGCGGAGATGCAGAAGGCATTCCGCCCCAACACGAAGTGCGTCTTCGGCGAGACGGTGGCGAATCCGTCCGGGGCGATTCTCGACATCGCCAAGTTCGCCAAGGTCGCGCACAAGAACGGCGTGCCGCTGATCGTCGACAACACGTTCCCGACGCCGATACTCTGCCGCCCGTTCGAGTTCGGCTGCGACATAGTGACGCACGCGACCACGAAGTACATGGACGGTCACTCCTCGCAGGTCGGCGGCTGCATCGTCGACTCCGGCAACTTCGACTGGGAGAAGCACGCCGACAAGTTCCCGGGGCTTGTCGAGCCCGACGCCTCGTACCACGGCCTCAGCTACACAAAGGCCTTCGGGAAGCTCGCGTTCATAACGAAGTGCACCGCGCACCTGATGCGCGACTTCGGCTCCATCCCATCGCCCTTCAACGCGTTCCTCGTGAACATCGGCCTCGAGAGCCTGCACCTGCGCATACGGCGCCACGCCGAAAGCGCGCTCAAGATCGCGAAGTGGCTCAAGGCGCAGAAGAAGGTGGCGTGGGTGCACTTCGCGGGCCTGCCAGGCGACAAGTACCACAGGCTGCTCAAGAAGCAGTTCGACGGAAACTCGCCGTGCGGCGTGATGACGTTCGGCGTCAAGGGCGGCCGCGCGGCGTCGATAAGGTTCATGGACGCGCTCAAGGTCATCGGGATCGTCACGCACGTGGCGGACGCGTGGAGCTGCGTGCTGCACCCCGCGTCGCACACGCACCGCCAGCTCACCGACGAGCAGCTAAGGGCGGCGGGCATTCCGCCAGACCTGATCCGACTCTCGATTGGCCTGGAGGATCCCGACGACCTCATAGCCGACCTCAAGCAGGCTCTTGCAAAGGCATAGTGCGGAACACATCGGGGGCACCACCCCAGAAAGGAAGACCCGGACGATGAAGAAAAACTACCTGATAGCCGGCACGCTTGGTCTCGTCGCCGCGATTCTCTATTTCGCCTCGATGGCGGACTACGCCTTCCCAGGCGAAAGCGCGCGCCTGATGGTGTACTGGCGGGGGATTGACGCTCCCAGCGTGCCCCTCTACCCGCTGATGGCGGTGTTCGCGACGATCCTTGGGGCCGGCAACCTCATCGCGCCCATCTGCGGCGCCATAGCCGTCGCCGCGCTCTTCTGCCTCGTGTCGGCGTTCGTCAGGGGGCGCATACGCAGCGAGAAGGCGCTGCCGAATCGCGAAAGGCTTTCGAACATCGCGGGCATTGTCGCGGCACTGGTGTTCATGATGTCGCCGGCGGTCCGGTCGGCGGCTACGCACCTCGAGCCGAAGATGTTCGACTTCGCCTGGGCACTCCTGGCGTTCGCGCTGGCGCTGCCGTTCCTGCACGGGCCGAAGGGCCTGTACTGGCTGTTCCCGCCCGCGCTGGGCGCGATGGTCGCCCTCGGATTCTGCGACTCGGCCATCTTCGTCGCGTTCCTCCCCTTCTACCTGGCGCTTGTCGTGCTGACCTCGATCCGGTGCGACAAAAAGCCGTACCTGCCGCTGTTCATGTTCGTGGTCGTGGCGCTTGCGGCCGTGCCCCTGGCGCTCGGCTTCTTCGGGGTGGACGTTTCCGACGCGCTTCGCCGCTCGGCCGACGAGCTGCGCCTCTACCACCTGACGCCCGGCTGGGTGTTCGTCGCGATCTTCGCGACCCTCCCGTTCGTTACCGCGCTGTTCTCCAGCGACAAGGCGTTCAGCGAGACCCCAGGGCTCGTGCAGTGGATATTCCACGGCGCGATGACGTTCGTGTCGATCCTCGCGATCGCAACCCCTCTCTCCCCGTCCGCGCTCATGGAGCCGTACGGCATACTGCCGGTGGCGACCAGCGCGTTCGCGGCCGCCGTGGCCGGCTATCTGGTCGCGTACTGGTGGATGATGCGCAGGCGGATCGTAGGCATGGTGGGGGGCGGCGTGCTCTCCTTCGTGCTCGCCGTCAGCTGCCTCTGGAACCTCTTTTCCTTCGACGGTGACACGGGGGCCTTCGCCGACAAGGTCGCGAAGAAGATCATCGACGACCTCGGGAACCGCACGTGGTTCATCACCGACGGCCTGCTCGACAGCCACCTGCAGCTCGCAGCCGCGAAGACTGACCGCGAGCTGCACGTCATCTCGCTTTCCCGCGACCTCGACACGGAATACCTCGAGAAGCTCGCGAAGGTCGTGGAGAAGGCCGGGCTCGGAGGCGAAAAGAACGCCTCGCTGCGCCTCTCGCTCTCGCTCGGCGTGCTGCCCTTCGTGCAGGACTGGTTCGCCGCAGACCCCGAGGCGGCCAAGAACGTGGCCATCTACGGAGCACCGGACCTCTGGTACTCCGCGAACATAACCCCAGTCCCGGAGTTCCTGTTCTTCGGCGCCGACGAGTCGCACGTCCCGGACTGGTCGGCGTGGAAGGAGTTCGACAAGATCCTCGCCGCGCCCAAGGGCTGGGGCAGCTACCACGACCGGAAGGTCTCCAACCCGGTGGACCGGCTGCGCTTCTCGATACGCCGCCACGTAGGCTTCGTGGCCAACAACCGCGGCGTCTGGCTGCAGGACAAGCACCGTGACGACGACGCCTGGAAGATGTACGAGCTGGTCCTTAACGAGATCGACCACGATAACATCTGCGCGATCTTCAACGAAGTCGCGATGGTCGGGGCGAAGCACTCGTCTGCCCTGTCGAAGCAGCGCGACCTCGAGCGGATGCTCAAGTCCGCAGTGGAGGACAAGAACAGGAGGTACATACTCTGGCGCCTGGGAACGTACTACGGCTACATCCGCGACCCCGCGATCTTCATCCGCCTGGGCCACGCATGGGCGAAGTCTGGAAGGCCGGGCGACGCACTCTCGCAGATCCGCCGCGCCATCGACTTCGTGCCGACAGACAAGCGGACCGTGCTGCTCAACATGATGGCCGCCCTTTACGCCAACGAGAACGAACAGCACAAGTCAAGGCGCATCTACCAGGCTGTGCTGGAGAAAAACGACAAGGACCACGACGCACTCGTCGGCATGATGCGGCTCGAGCTCGCGGCCGGAAACGGAGCCCAGGCCCTGGAATACCTGCAGCGCGCGGCCGCCGCCAACACGGACACGCGGCGCGCCAACATCGAGAGCGCGATGGCGGCGATGATGCAGAACGACACCGACACCGCCAAGAAGCGACTCCGCCGCGCCATCGACGAGGACCCGAAGAACATGCAGGCGTGGTCCCTCCTCGCCGCCGTCGTCATGCAGCAGATCGACGCCATGAAGGACGACACGGCGGCGGCCGAGCCACTCATGAAGGAGCTCGAGGGCGAGATTCTCCCCGCCATGGAGAACCAGGCAAGCGGAGCCGTCGACTACTACCTGCAGACCACAAAGGGCTTCCTGCTTCTGCGGCGCGGCAAGGAGAAGCGCAAGGAGGCGCGCGACGCGTTCCTGACCGCCATGAAGGCGCGGCCAGACGTCAACGCCACCCAGGATCTCGTGCTCGGCCTCGACATATCGCTTGACGACAAGGAGGGTGCGGAAGCGCACGCGCGCGACGTGCTGCGGAAGAACCGCAACGCCCCGCTCGCGAACTATGTAATGGGCTCGATCGCCCTCGGCAAGGGCAAGTACGACGACGCCGAGGCGTTCCTGAGAAAGGCCGTCGACGCCCCGAAGCCCACCCCGCTAGCGCTCAACGACCTGGCAGAGGTGCTGCGGCGCAAGAAGAACCTCCAGGACGCAGAGCGCTACGCCCGCCAGGCCACCGCGGCCGCCCCAGGCCTATACGTCGCCTGGGAGACCCTGGGGTCCGTGCTGATGGACGCCAACCGCAGCCTCGACGAGGCCGAGGACTGCATCCGCCGCGCATGCGAGCTCTCACGCTCGAAGGAAGGCAAGGACACCGACGTCAGGATGCTCATGGCGCTTGCGCGCGTCCAGATAAGGCGCGGCGACATGCAGCACGCCAAGGTCACGATCAGGAAGGTGCAGAACCGCCTCGACGAACTCTCCGACTTCGAGAAGGAGGAATTCGAGGAGATAAGGAAGAGTGCTCGCTGAAGCCCTCGTCCTGGCCGCCGCCTTCGAGGTGGGTCCCTTCTACGAGCAGCGCCGCGACTATGCGGCGCTGCGTCCGTTCGCGTCGTCGGCCGGCAAGACCACCGACGTCATGTGGCCCGTCTTCACCTCGCACCGGGACTGGTGGCGCTTTTGCTGGTTCACGCACTACCAGGGCTACCCCGACGGCGGATACCAGTTCGAGGTTATCCCCCTGTGGTTCAACGGCCACAGCGCGGACAACCCCGACTACGGCTCCTACTGGGGGCTCTTTCCGTTCTACGGCGAGCATCCGCACATCCTCGCCCTGTACGACGTAAGGTTCTGCCTCTGGCCGATATGGACCCGCTACAAGTCGCCGCGGAACGCGGCGCAGGGCGGATGGATGACCACCGACGCCGTCTGCTTCCCCTTCTGGCACTGGCGCGACGACGGATCATGGGGACTCTGGCCGATTGCCGGCACGAGCCACAACAGGGCGGACGACCACCGCTACGTTCTCTGGCCTATACTCAACTGGAAGATGTGCTTCGACGACCGGGACACCTCCGGCGCCGGCACGGCGTGGATGCTCTGGCCGCTCTACGGCCGGGTGCGCCGCGAGCGCGAGCGACAGGACCTATTCCTGCCGCCGTTCTTCTCGTGGACCAAGACTTACTCAAAGTCCTGGGCCGCACGCATGAACTCCGCGCCAGAGATGCGCCTCCGCTGCCCATGGCCGATCTTCGAGTGGGAGTCGAACGCCCGCAGAAACAGGCTCTCTATATTGCCGCTCTACGAGCGCGTCGATTGGCGCACCTACTCCAAGGGCGACGATGCCGGGTCGGTCACGCGGTTCGGCTGGCGTCTTGTCGAGCTCTATGACAACGAGACCCGCGTCTTCCCGATCTGGACAAGCAGGAAGGACGGATCGTACTTCCGCCTCTGGCCGTTCTGGGAGTCCACAAGAGACGGGAACGGCGTATCACACAGACGCTTCCTGTCGCTCTTCCCGATCCGCTGGGTGGACGCTGTTGACCGCAACTGGTCGAAGTTCTGGACGTTCTACGAGAACGAGTCCAATCCAGTGTGCACATACCACTCCCTCTTCTGGGGCATATTTAGATGGAGGACATTCGGTGATTGAGCGGACCGTCACATGGGCTCGCGCCCTGCGCGTCGAACAGTGGACGAAGAACGGCGTCGTGATGATGGCCTGGTTCTTCTCCGTAGCCGACGCATCGCAGCGGGAGATCGCGCGCGGGTGGGAATCGTTCCTGATGGCCGTACTGATGGCAGGCTCGTTCTCGCTCGTGTCCTCGGCCTTCTACCTCCTGAACGACGTATCCGACTACGAAGCCGACAAGCTCCACCCCGTCAAGCGTTTTCGCCCGGTCGCCGCGGACCTCATCTCGCGGATAACCGCCATCCGAGTCGCGCTCGTGCTATTCGCCGTCGGCTTCTCCTATCCGGCGCTCGTGGTCATCGCAATCCCCGCCCGCACCACTGCGTTCGCAACGATGCTCGCCTACACCGTGCTCCAGTGCCTCTACACCGGCTTCCTGAAGAAGATTCCTTACCTCGACGTCGCCACGCTGGCCGCCGGCTTCGTGCTGCGCGCCATAGCGGGCGCGGCAATCATCGCCGCCTACATATCCCCATGGCTCCTGGTGTGCACGTTCACGCTCTCGATGTTCCTCGCGTTCTGCAAGCGCAAAAGCGAAATGGAGACCGCCAGGGATTCAAGGGCTGTCCTCAAACACTACCACCCCAGCGTACTTAACGCACTCATCCTTTTCGCAGCCGCCGCGTCAATCGGCGAATACCTTATATACACGATTACGTCCAAGATGGGAAGCCGCTTCCCCTGGCTCTGGTGCACCTCGGTCTTCGTTGCTGCGGGGATCTTCCGCTATCTCGTCCTGGCCTGGCGGCGGGGCGACGTAGGCCGCCCCGAACGCATCCTACTCAGCGACCGGTGGCTCTGGATTGCCATTGGCGGCTACGCTGCCGCAGCCGTCGTCTCCGTGGCAATATCCGCATAGGAGAGTCTCGGTGACGCGATTCCTTGCCGAACTAGCCGCTCGACGCCGCTTTGGCATGAAGCCGGGGCTGGACGCAATCCGCAGCCTCTGCGCAGCGCTCGGCGATCCGCAGAAAGGACTCCGCGCCATACACGTCGCGGGAACGAACGGCAAGGGCGCAGTGTGCGCCATTTTTGACGCCGCACTCCGTTCAGCCGGCTTTCACACCGCCCGCTACACCTCGCCGCATCTCCTAGCGCTCAACGAGCGCTTCTGCCTCGACAGCATGCCAATATCCGACAAAACTCTTGAAAAATACGCAAAAACCGTTGAAAACACGCTGCGCAACTGGGGACAGTCCCCAAAACATGTAGACGAGGTGACGTTTTTCGAGGCTCTTACGGCGGTCGCGTTCCTTGCTTTCGCCGAGGAGAAACCCGATTTCGCCATCCTGGAGTGCGGTCTTGGTGGCCGGCTCGACGCAACAAACGTCTGCTCGCCTGCCATCTGCGCAATCACGCGTATCGGACTCGATCACTGCGACTGGCTCGGCAACACGCTGGAGAAGATCGCCATGGAAAAAGCCGGCATCATAAAGTCCGGCGTACCTATCGTGCTCGGACGGAATGAACCATCTGTCCGCGCCGTCGTTGAATCGAAGGCCGCCGAACTCGGTGCCCACTATCACTACGCACCGGACCTCGCGGACGAATCGGAGATTCCCACCGACTTCTCTCTCGCAGGGAGCTTCAATCGCGAAAACGCAGTCACTGCGATCGCAACGCTAAAGGTCCTCTTTGCAACCTGTCAGTTGGGAAAAGACGTTCTGGACGGCTTCAGTAAAGTTGTATGGCCGGGGCGTTTCCACCATGTCGGAAACTTCATAGTGGACGGCGCGCACAATCCGCCTGCCGCAGAGGCGCTCGTCGCAGCACTTCGCAAAGACGGCTGCAAAGACCATTCGCTATCGCTCATCGCCGGATTCTGCAACGACAAGGACGTCGACCGCGTGCTGTCTACGCTCGCGCCCGTCATCCACCGCGCTTTCGCCATCCACACGGGGAACCCTCGCTCGCTCTCCGCGAACGCGACAGCCGAGAAAATGCGCCAGGCCGGAATCGACGCCGTCCCGTGCGAATCACTGCCGGCTGCAATCAAGGCAGTCGGCGAGAGTCCTACGCTTATCTGCGGGTCGTTATTCCTCGCCGGACTCGCCCTTGGCGAACTGAACGCCTATCCCTGGCCAGTGAAACGCCGCGACCCCGCGGAACTGCTCAAAGCATGAACGC
>JAFRBA010000069.1 GCA_017405115.1 Kiritimatiellia bacterium | reverse complement strand
TTTCCTAGGGAATTCGCAAGCCTGACGCTGGCAGAATCGACACTCAAAAAACGCCAGAAAAGGATAAGCAGCAGAAAAGCCGCCGGGAAGGCGGCTTTCGCATCAATTTCGCATAACCCTACAGGGTTGGGAAAGTTCTAGTATAATAATCGGCGTTTTCACGAAACGAGGAAAGGAAGCCGCTGCGGCATGAAAGAGAACGTCGTCGCCTTTGCGCACGTCTTCGCCATGATGGCGCCTTGGCTCGTCTTTGGTTTTCTGACGGCGGGAATCATCGCCGTCTGGATTCCGCGCGACTGGGCCAACCGCGTCATGGGCGGAAGTTCCGGCGTCCGCGGCATACTCAGCGCGGCCGCTGTCGGCGTGCCGTTGCCGATTTGCCCGTGCGGCGTCTTGCCGATCGCGGCGGGGTTGAGAAAGAACGGCGCGGGAAAAGGCCCGGAGACCATCGAGCGAGACGGCAAACGCATGAAGCGGTTTGAATCGCTAGAGAATGTGAAATGACAAACGAATTCACGAGGCGTAAGATGAACTGGATGATATTGATAACGGCCGGTCTGTTCGAGGTCGTCTGGGCGACGGCGCTCAAGATGTCGAACGGATTCAAGAATCCACTTGCCGACGTGGTTTGCATCTGTGGGATGGCGCTCAGCTTCTGGCTCTTGTCCATCGCCATGAAGCCGCTTCCGATGGGAACGGCGTACGCGGTCTGGACTGGCATCGGCGCAGTTGGCGGCGTTGCCGTCGGAATCGCAATGTTTGGCGAATCGGCATCCGCCCTGCGCATTGCCTCTGCCGCGCTTATCGTCTCCGGAATAGTCGGATTGAAACTCGCAGAGCAAGGGTAGGAGAGCTTACTTCTTCCCCGATCCCGAAGCGTCGGATGGTACAACCGCCGAAAGGAGCAACCCATTAGACCCTGCGCTTCGACCGTGACGACCGGACGACATGGCACGGACTGTTTCGACGAGCGTGGCTGCGGCGGGGGATAGCGCGGCATTCTTGCGCCAGGCGAGGTAGACGTCGCTGACGAGCGCGGGCGCGAACGGACGGAACAAGACGCGTTCGGCGAACTCCTGCGGGATCATCCCGTCGATGCAGACCGCCGCGCCGAGACCCGCCTCGACGAAAACGGCCGCGTTGTAGATGAGGTTGTAGTTCGCGACTACATCCAGCTTCCCAAATGGGCAGCCGAACCACCCGGCGAGAAACTCCTTTACCATTGCCTGGCGAGAGCAGATGAGCGGGACGCCTTGCGCGTCCTTCGGCGATATGCGCTTCTTCTCGGCGAGCGGCGAATCCTTCCTGACGGCAAGTCCCCAGTGGTGCGTGTAGGGAAGCGTCAGGTAGTCGAAGCCGTCGTAGCGTCCGGGGCCGATGAGCACGCCAAGGTCGAAGGTCCCCTCGCGCAGATGGGTGACGATGTCCTCGCCGTTTCCCGATGAGACGGAGAAACAAAGTTTCGGGTTCTTGCGGTGAAGTTCATTCGCCGCGCGGGCCACGAAGCGGAACGCCGGCGTCTCTCCGGCACCGATGGAGACCGTGCCGACGATTTCGTCCGTGTCAGAGGCCTTGATCTCGGCCTCCACCCGCTCGGCAAGGTCCACGAGGTCATCGGCACGCTGCCTGAGAGCCAAGCCTTTCTCGGTCAAGGCGATTCCGCGCGCGCTGCGTTCGAGGAGCTTGTGCCCGAGCTCGTCCTCCAGCGCGGCGAGCTGCGTGGAGAGCGCAGGCTGCGAGACGTGCAGCCGTTCAGCGGCGCGGGTGATGTTCCCCTCGTCCGCCACGGCGAGAAAGTACCTGAGTATCCGTAAGTCCATGCGGCATAATATACCATATTAAGGCATAAGTGTAAATTATGGTGTCTGATAAGAAATCGATATTTGTTATTATAGGCGGAATATCATATAATCTTGATGTTTTCTTATTCACCACATTAGGAAACACCTGAAATGACGGTCGATGAATTCAGAAAGGCGATGGCGGAGACGACGTACATTCCAGCAGGGAGTGCGTTGCATCAGGCGTTTCACGCATTCTCGCAGGAAGCGCTGAAAATCACGGCGGAATTGAACGGCGCGTACCATGCGCCGGAGCAAGTGCGTGCGCTCATGTCGCAGTTGACGGCGAGCGAGATCGACGAGTCGTTTGGTCTCTTCCCGCCGTTCCACACGGATATTCGCCCGCGCCGCAGGCGTCGGGTTGCCCGAAGGAGTGTAGCGACTGAGCCGCGAAGCGGTCGCAAGAGGCCGAGCGGCAAGAACACGAAGATCGGCAAACGCGTATTCATCAACGCTGGATGCCAGTTCCAGGATCAGGGAGGTATCGAAATCGGCGATGATGTGCTGGTTGGCCCGCAGGCGATCATTGCGACGCTCAACCACGACCCCGATCCCGACAAACGCGGCGGGATGTTCGCAAAGCCTGTCGTCATCGGCGACAAGGTGTGGCTCGGCGCACGGGTGACGATCTGTCCCGGCGTGAGAATCGGCGAAGGCGCGATCGTTGGGGCGGGCGCGGTCGTGACGAAGGACGTGCCGCCGCGCACCGTCGTCGCCGGCGTGCCGGCCCGCATCATAAGGCAAATTGGCCAAGGTCGCGGCGATACTTCAGCGAGAAAACTGACCGCCGGTCATTGACCTGCGGTCGGCGATGTGATATAATACCTTTCGATGTTCACACTCCCAGAAGGATTCCAAGTGACAAAGCGGCAGAAAATAGCTCAGGAGACGCGCCGGAAGATATATGACACGGCGTGTTCTCTCATTGAGGAGAAAGGGTTCGCCAACGTGTCCGTCGAGGACATCACGCACGCCTGCGGCGTTGCGAAAGGCACCTTCTACGTCTATTTCAAGCGCAAAGAAGATATCATCTTCGAGTGCTGCAAGGAGTGGTTCAGCGACGTGGACCGCAAGACGCGCGAGCACAAGGGCTCCATCGTCGAGAAGCTGGCGTTCTACTTCAGGGGATTCATGGAGGGCGTGACGTGCGGCGGCGTGGAGCTGTGCCGCCAGTGGGTGCGCGAGGTGATCAACCCGGCGGACTCTCCGGGGGAAATGTGCGGCGGCAAGTACGCGTACGATCACAGGCACCTGACGGGTTTCCTCAACGATGCGGTGAAGGACGGCTTGCTGAAGAAGAACACGCCTGTCGATACGCTCGTGCACCTTTTCATGAGCGAGCTCTACGGCATGATGACGTGCTGGTGCATGAGCGACACGAAGTTTGATCCGGAGGAGTGGGTCGGGCGCTTCGCGAAGCTCCAGCTGCCAAACCTCCTCGCGCCGTATGTTGCCGATACTGCCTCACGCAAAGTTCGCGAAGTGCGCTAAGGAGAATATATGGATATTGAAAAGATAGGCAAAGACGTCCTTGATTCCGCATTTGCAATTCATTCCCGTTTTGGGAGCGGGCTGCTTGAAAAGGCATATCGCATTTTTCTTGCCGCGGAACTACGCCGGTTGGGACATTCTGTTGAAGAAGAGAAGAACGGTACGGTCGTATTCAACGGTACTTCTTATGAGAATATGTTTCGTGTAGATTTGCTCGTTGATGATGCAGTCGTAGTTGAACTTAAGTCTGTCTCCCGTAATGAACCAGTTTTCGCAAAACAATGCCTAACTTATTTGCGTCTATTGGACAAGAGGCTTGGATATGTCGTCAACTTTGGCATGCCATCGTTGAAAGACGGAATCCAACGTGTTGTGAACAATCTCTGAAATAACTACTTTGCGTACTTTGCGGACTTTGCGTGAGACAAGATGTGCAACAAACCAAAAGGAGCAACGACAATGAACAGAAGGGAATTTGCCAAGTGCATAGGAGCCGTCGCGGGTGTGGCGGCGATCCACGGTTTTTCATTCGCAAACGAAGGAGAAAAGAAAATGAAATGCGCAGTCGTGTACTTCTCGTGGAGCGGAAACACGCGCTTCGCGGCGACGACCATCGCGAAGAAGGCCGGTGCGGCGCTCTTCGAGATCAAGGCCGAGACGCCCTACAACAGCGACTTCAACAAGTGCTGCGACGAGGCGAAGCCGGAGTGCTACGGAAAGACGCTCCGCCCGATCAAGCCCATCGATGGACTCGACCTCGCGAAGTACGATCTCGTCTTCGTCGGCTCGCCTAACTGGTGGGGCACAATGGCGCCGCCCGTGCGCACATGGGTGACGCAGAGCAAGGACGCGCTCAAGGGCAAGACGGTGTGCCTCTTCCAGACGCATGGCGGCGGCGGGATGCAGAGCCTCGGACGTGACTTTGCCGCCCTTCTGCCAGAATCCACGGTGCTGGAGCCCAAGGCGTTCAGCGGCTCGTCGATCAAGTCCAACGTCAAGGCGCTGGAGGCGTTCGCCGCCGAGAGGATTGCAGGCAAGTAAAGTCTCACGCAAAGTCCGCAAAGTTCGCAAAGAGGGAACGAAGCCTCGCGGACTTTGCGAACTTGGCGTGAGACAAAACGAGAGACAAAACGACAAGAAAGGAACGGTAAAATGAAAGTTCTTATGCTCAACGGCTCGTGGAACCAGGATGGCTCGACTAAGGCCGGTCTCGATGAAATGGCCAAGGTATTCGCCGCCGAAGGCGTGGAGACGGAGATCGTCACGATCGGTGGCAAGCCGATAGCGGACTGCATGGCCTGCGGCAAGTGCGCCGAGCTGAAGCGCTGCGTGTTCGCGGACGACGGCGTGAACGCGTTCGCCGAGAAGGCGAAGGATGCGGACGGATTCGTCTTCGGCTCGCCGGTCTACTACGCGCATCCGTCCGGACGCATCCAGAGCTTCCTCGACAGGCTCTTCTTCTCGACGATGCGCGCCGACGGATACGCCGCACTCCACCACAAGCCCGTCGCGTCGATCGTCGTCGCGCGCCGAGCCGGAACGAGCGCGTCGTTCGACGTGCTGAACAAGTACGCGACCATCTCTCAGATGATCGTCGTCGGGAGCAGCTACTGGAACGAGTTCCACGCGCTCACGAAGGACGACGTGCCGCAGGATCCCGAAGGACTTCAGACGCTGCGCAACCTCGCGCGCAACATGGTTTACGTGATGAAGTGCCAGAAGGCCGGACGCGACGCCGGCATTCTTCCGCCGGCAAACGAAAGCGGCGTCTTCACCAACTTCGTGAGGTAGCTGCGAGTGATTGCCTTTGCGCCTCTGCGTGAGATAAATCATAGTTTACGAGAAAGTAAAAGAAATGCAATACATAAAATTCGGCAACACGGGGATGGATGTCTCGCGCATCTGCCTCGGCATGATGAGCTTCGGCAAGCCCGGCAAGGAGAACGGCGTTTTCCCGTGGGCGCGCGACTATGACGACGCGAAGCCGCTCTTCAAGAAGGCTATCGACCTCGGCATCAACTACTTTGATACGGCGAACGTCTATCAGATGGGTTCTAGCGAGGAGATCACGGGACGGCTTGTACGCGATTTCGGCCTCGACCGCGACGAGATCGTGGTGGCGACGAAGGTGCACTTCGACATGCGTCCCGGCAAGCCCAACGGCGGCGGTTCGTCACGCAAGAACATCATGGCGGAGATCGACCACTCCCTTAAGCGCCTCAACATGGACTACGTTGATCTTTACCAGATCCACCGCCTTGATGCGAACACGCCGATGGAGGAGATCATGGAGGCGCTCCACGACGTCGTGAAAAGCGGCAAGGCGCGCTATATCGGCGCCTCGACCATCTTCGCCTGGCAGCTTGAGCGCATGCAGCAGATTGCCGAGCGCAACGGCTGGACGAAGTTCGTCTCGCTCCAGCCGCAGTACAACCTCATCTACCGCGAGGAGGAACGCGAGATACTGCCGCTCTGCCGCGACCGCAAGATGGCCGTCGTTCCGTGGAGTCCGCTCGCCGGCGGCAGGTGCGCCCATCCGTGGGGGACGAAGACCGCGCGCAACGCAATTGATGAAGTCTCGCCGATGGTGTGGGGAGCAACGGATGCGCTCGACAAAGTGGTGGTGGACAACCTTGAAAAGATAGCCGCCGCCCACGGGCGCACGATGGCGCAGGAATCGCTCGCGTGGATGCTCTCCAAGCCAGGCATTACCGCGCCCATCGTCGGATGCACGTCAGTGAAGCATGTCGAAGAGGCGGTTTCCGTGCTCGACATCACGCTATCGCCAGAAGAAATCGCTGCGCTCGAAGCGCCCTACGTCCCGCACATCAAGACAGGTGCGTTCTAATTCAGGCGAAAACATGATGGAATAGGACGAGAAATGAACAAAAACCGAGAGACGATGCGGCTTTTCGAGAAGTGCATCAACACGAACGACCTGGAGCTGGGGCGCAAACTCATTGCGGACACGGCGGCGTTCGATACGCCCGTTTCGCCCACGCCGCTTTACGGCGCGGAAGGATACCTGAGCGTCGTCAGCCTCATGCGGAAGAGTTTCCCGGATGTGCAGTGGAAACTTGTCGACATGGTGGCGGACGAAAAGACGGTCGCCGTCCAGTGGGAATGTTCCGGTACGTTTAGCGGCACCGAGGTGTTCGCGGGGCTTCAGCCGAACGGACGCAAGTTCAAGACCACTGTCATGAACTTCTATTCGTTCGATGCCGACGGCAAGATCTGCAAGGACGTCGCCGCGACAGGCATTGCAGGCATTCTGCAAGGCATCGGGGCAACCAAGTAACAACCTATGAAGATCGAAAAGTTCGCAATGATCTAAGAACGTTTTTGAAAGGATAAACGAAAATGACATTCAACGAACTGGCGAGGAAACGCTATTCATGCCGAAAACTTTCGGCACAACCTGTGGAGCAGGAGAAGATTGACGCGATACTCGAGGCCGCCCGCGTCGCTCCTACTGCCAAGAACCTTCAGCCCTTCCACATCTACGTGTTGAAGAGCGCAGAGGCGATCTCCAAGATAAACAAGCTATCTCGTTGCGCGTACGAGGCGCCCGTTGTGTTCATCGTATGCTACGACAAGTCGAAGGCGTGGGTCAGTCCTTTCGACACAAGCGACAATTCTGGCGTGATGGACGCTTCGATTGTAGGCACGCACATGATGCTGGAGGCATTCGACCAGGGCCTCGGCTCGTGCTGGGTGAAGTTCTTCGACCCAAGGGAAGTGTCAGCCGCATTCGACATACCAGCCAATCTCACACCGTCGTTTCTTCTCGACGTCGGATATCCCCAGAAAGGTACGGATCCAACGAAAATGCACTTCGAGAAGCGCGACATCAAAAACCTTGCGACATACAAGTAAATGCTTACGTACGTAAAGAAAATGATAGTGTCCCTCTGCGCCCTGCCGATTGCGGCGGTGTCGGGGTGCATGTCGCTCAATGCGCCCGACCGGGCATGCAATTCAAAGGGAGCTGAAAACATGCAGGTTCGCATTGCAGAGCTGGAAATCCACCCGGAATGGCTCGACGCCTACCTGGAGGCGGCTGGCTCGGTGGGCGCGGAATCGGTCGCCAAGGAGCCGGGGGTAGTGTGCATCTTCCCGATGCAGAAGAAGGAATCGCCGACGTCCATCCGCATCGTGGAGATATACCGAAGCGAGGAGGCGTACAAGGCCCATCTCGCGACGCCGCACTTCCGCAAGTACAAGGAGGGGACTCCGCACATGATCAAGTCGCTCGAACTCGTGCCCATGCGTCCGTTGGACGAGAACGGAATGAAGCAGATTTTCAGCAAGAAAAAATAGTTAGCGAAAGGACAAACCAATGAACGGAAACTTCACATTCCACAACCCGACGCGGCTCCACTTCGGCGAGAACGCGATGGGATTCCTCAAGGACGAGCTCGCGGCGTTCGGCCCGACCGTCATGCTCACGTATGGCGGCGGCTCGATAAAGAAGAACGGAATCTACGACCAGGTCGTCGCCGCGCTGAAGGCGGCGGGCAAGACCATCGTCGAGGACGGCGGCGTGATGCCCAATCCGACACTTGAAAAGCTGATGGACGGCGCTGCGAAAGCGAAGGCGAACAACGTCGACCTCATCCTCGCCGTCGGCGGCGGCTCGACGATCGACTATTCAAAGGCGGTCAGCGTCTCGACCTGGTGCGAAGAGGATCCCTGGGAGAAGTACTTCGTGCGTTTCGAGGAGCCGTCCTGCCGCATCATCCCCGTCGGAAGCGTTCTTACGATGGTCGGCACGGGAAGCGAGATGAACGGCGGAAGCGTCATCACCAACCATGCGGCGAACCTCAAGGTCGGCAAGGTGTTCGGCCCGGCCGTATTCCCGAAGTTCTCGATCCTCAATCCGCGCTTCACGCTTAGCGTCCCCCGCCGCCAGATGGTGTCCGGCATCTACGACATCATGAGCCATATCCTGGAGCAGTACTTCAGCGGAACGGACGACAACACAAGCGACTACATTGCCGAGGGTCTCATGAAGTCGCTGATAGTCTCATCACGCGCTGCGGTGAAGGATCCGAACGATTATGAGGCCAGGAGCAACATCATGTGGACTGCGACCTGGGCGCTCAACACGCTCATCGCTATGGGCAAGTCCACGGACTGGGAGGTGCACATGCTCGGGCAGGCCGTGAGCGCGCTTACGGACGCGACGCACGGCATGACGCTCGCCGCGGTGTCGCTTCCGTACTACCGCCTCATCAAGTCGTACGGACTCAAGAAGTTCGCTCGCTTCGCCAAGAACGTCTGGGGCGTCGCGCCAGCGGGAAAGAACGACGGCCAAATCGCGGACGAAGGACTCGCCGCGCTTGAGGCGTGGATGCGCGAGATTGGCGTCGCGATGAACATCACGGAACTCGGCGCGACTGAGGCGATGATTCCCGATCTCGTGAAAGCGACGTTCCGGCTCGATGGCGGCTACAAGCAGCTCACCGAAGAGGAGGTCGCGGAGATATTCCGTCAGAGCCTGTAATGGCAGTGTCTCATGCAAAGTCCGCGAAGGCCGCAAAGACGACAAGACACTTTTCGAACTTAGCGGACTTGGCGTGAGACAAACATGAAGGAGATAATAAGTGAATACACTGCTGGCAGGAGGAATTGTTGTGTCGATGGCAATCACGGCAAACGCCGCAGAATTGACGGCAAAGGAAAACGCTATCATCGACATCGGCGCGGCGGTGGCGCGTGGCGAGCAGGACAAACTCGGCGCGGCGTTCAAGGCGGGGTTCGACGCGGGGCTCACGCTCAACGAGGCGAAGGAACTCGTCGGGCAGCTCTATGCTTACTGCGGCTTCCCGAGGGCCCTAAACGCCGCCGCGACACTTATGAAGATTGAAGGATATGGTCTCACGCGGAGGCGCGGAGAGGCGGAGTGTGCAGAGAATGAGAATGGTGGGAAGATCCGTAACGGCGGGTCGTTTGTTTTGGGAGACAAGGCGCTGGAAATCGGGACGGCGAACCAGACGAAGCTCTGCGGCGGGCCAGTCAAGGGTGCCCTTTTCGACTTCCATCCGCAGCTCGACGCCTACCTCAAGGCGCATCTCTTCGGCGACATATTCGCGCGCGACGTGCTTGACTGGCGGACGCGTGAGATCGTCACGATCGCCGCGCTCGCGGCGCGTCCAGAAACCGAGCCGCAGATGAAGGCGCATATTGCGACGGCAAAAGTGAACGGCGTGACGGATGTGCAGGCGGCGGAAATCGTGCGGCGCGTCCAATGTCCAAGCGAGCCGTCGCAATTGCCAAGCAACTGGTCGCCTATTTCCGTGGGCGAGCCGAATACGGCGTATGCACAGTATTTCACGGGGAGGAGCTATCTCCACAAGCTGACTCTGGAGCAGGTCCCGGCTTTCGGCGTCACGTTCGAGCCGGGCTGCCGCAATAACTGGCACATTCACCACGCGAAGACGGGCGGCGGACAAATACTGATCGTCACTGCGGGAGAGGGCTACTATCAAGAATGGGGCAAGCCCGCGCGACGTCTCAGGAAAGGCGACACGGTGAACATCCCTGCGAACGTCAAGCACTGGCATGGTGCCGCGCCGGACAGCTGGTTCCAGCATATTGCGCTCGAAGTCCCCGGCACGGAACAGTCGAACGAATGGTGCGAAAGAGTGGATGACGCCTCCTACGCCGAAGCCACGAAATAACAGCTTGAAAGGAGCATAAACCATGAGCAAGAAAGTATTGATAATCTCTTCCACGCCGCGGAGGGGCGGGAATTCGGACATCCTTTGCGATGCGTTCGCGGAGGGCGCGAAGGAGGCGGGCAACGAAGTCGAGAAGGTGCGGATTGCCGATCTCAAGATTGGCTACTGCACCGGTTGCTACGCATGTCAGAAGACGGGCAAGTGCGCAATCAAGGACGATGCGCAACTTGTCATCGACAAGATGATGGCGGCGGACGTAATCGTTCTCGCCTCGCCCGTTTATTTCTACACGATCTGCGCGCAGCTCAAGGCGCTCATCGACCGCACCGTGGTCGTCTATCCCAATCTCGCAAACAAGCGGTTCTACTACATCCTCACGATGGCTGATACAGACCGCACGAAGTTCGAAGGCTCGCTTGCCGCCCTGCGCGGTTTCCTTGACTGCTACGAGGGTAGCAAAGAGTGCGGCATGGTTTGCGCCGACGGCGTGTACGAGAAAGGAACCATCAACGGCACCAAGTTCATCGCCGAAGCGAAAGCGCTCGGCAAGGGTATTCGATAACACCTCTTTGTTTCTGATTGGTGTACTATGGATGGCGCCCTATAGTACACTGAATGAGTGATGCATGGGTGCATCAGCGGTCTTCGCGGATGATGCGGAAGGTGACGTTGGGGTAACATGCGCCGGCCTTGCGCGATTCTGTCCGTGCTTCCGTGCGGCATTCGGTGCGCTTCGAGTCGAATGCACCGCCCTTGACGGCAACCATTCCGTCGCCGCGCTTCGTTGAGGTCAGTTCCCAGCAATTGCCCCAAAAGTCATAGCCGCCACATGCACCTTTGGTGCTTGCGTAGGCATCAACGGGCTTGATCGCATCGCCCTCACCGCAATTGAAGTCCGCGTCCTTCGGCATATGGCCTGCGGCGAGTTCCCACTCCGCTTCCGTAGGGAGTCGATAGGTGTGCGCCGGATCGTTCTTCGCGAGCCAATCGCAGTACTTCTCCGCGTCCTTCAGCGAGACGTTGGTGACGGGCAGCTTAGCCTTTTCGGGTGCGGCGGCCTTGCCCGTGAACTTAGCCCATTCCGCTTCCGTCACTGGCGCACGCCCGATCAAAACGTTACTACCTTTCGCGCCGAGTACAGGAAGATAGGCATCTGTCCTGTCCCGCAATCCAGGACGAAAACGCGAATCGGTGAAGCGTGCCATCGACGCCTCGATGCGCTGTTCGCGGTCGCGGAGCATTTCATCGACGATAACTTGCATTTCGTCAACCTTGCTCTGGTGCTTTGCCGTGCGCTTCAACTCTTCAAGTTTCGCCTTCTTGCGGGCGACGATTGCATCGTAGTTCTTCGCGACCTGGAGGCGCAAAGCGGCGCGGTTGGCGTCCGACGGATCGCGCCGATAGGCGGAAATGAGGTCCTTCGTCTCCTGGTTCAGTTGCGGACGCTCCTTCTCGATTGTCGTGGAGAAGCGATGCAGCTTCGCCTCGGGATTCGGCTTTCTGCTGCGTCCTTGCGCAAAAGTTACAAGCGCGAGCGCTGCGACTGTGAGGGTGATGATTACTTTGTTCATGGTTGTGTTCCTTTCTCGGTTATGGTCGGCGTCATTGCCGTCCCCCATAAGAACGCAATCGCAGCAGAAATTCTACAACATCCAACACGGAAAACTGAAAATAGTGTATAATATTCGGCGTCTCAAACAAAGGAGCATAAAATGCCAGCAGTAATGGAAGCGATAGACAGGATGTCGTCGGACGAGAGAGTCAAAACGATGGAATACCTGTGGGCGGCAATGACCGCTGCAGCAGAGCCGGAGCCTCCGGCCTGGCATGGTGACATTTTGGCCGAACGCCGCCGCCGTGTTGCAGCTGGTGAAGAAGGTTTCATGTCGGTTGCAGAGTCCAAGCGTCGCCTCTATGAGGAAGTTCATGCGCGTTAGGATTCTAGATTCAGCCCACAACGACATGCTCGACGGCTATTGGTTCTACGAAAACCAAGAACCCGGCGTGGGCGACTATTTTAGCGACACTCTTTATGGAGAAATCGAATCGCTTGCCCTTTACGCTGGCATCCATAACAAACGATTCGGTTTCTATCGCGCTCTGTCTCGTCGATTCCCTTATTCAATCTACTATGACATCGAGGACGGCGAAGCTCGCGTTTACGGCGTGCTCGACAACCGACGTGACCCGAATTGGATTTACGGTCGTCTCCAAATGGCAAAAGCATCTGAATCGTGAAATGAAAGGAACGAAAGCCACGAAACAGTGAAACGGTCATAGGCGGGGCTACGCCTCGTCACGGTCGCCGCGCCGCAAGGCGAAGCGCGACAAGATGATTTAGCATCAACGCTAACAAGTCGTTCATCCGAAATACTGGTACTATTTCTAACTTGGAACGGCATGTGAGTGGAGGTGCGCCCATACTGAGGGCGTATTCTCTTTCTCCGTGCATTCCAAGTAAAGCCTGTACCAGGGCATCGGATGAGTGTGTGGAAAAGAAAAATGCGCTCTCTTTTCATGCATGGATATTTCATTCGCGACATTCACCGTGCGCGAAAGAGACATCTATGAAAATATCAAGTGAGGCAAGTCAAAGAATCAAGAACATGGGATTGCTGTGTGCGTTTTTTGTTGTAAGCATTCATGTGAGTTGGCCGCATGAACAACCGTTGTCTGTAGGATGGTTCATGCATCAAGCATTTGCGCAAGGCCTATCCAGAATCGCCGTCCCATTCTTCTTCGTTGTGTCAGGATTCTTCCTTGCATCACATTTCAATGACGACAACTGGTATCTACAGGAAATCACGAAACGTGTAAAGACATTGCTCGTGCCATTCGCGTTTTGGTGTGTTGTCGCTGTCATTTTAACAACACCATTGAGTATTATCGCAGACATAATTGCGCATCGTCCATTTGGAACAAGTATCACTTTCATGCACGACATGAATTGGCTTAGGGTACCAGGGCTTGATTTAACAGACTATCCAATCCATGTGCCATTGTGGTATGTTCGATGCTTGTTTCTATTTGTCCTAACGGCCTTTGTATTCAAGTACGGCATTGCAAAGTTTGGATACGCATGGCTCGTAGCGGCGTTCGTTTTCAATCTTCTAGGGAATCATATTCCAAACGAAATCATCCGCAAGTTCTTCGGCCCCGGATATTCGATAAATGGCATCTTTTATTTTTCTGTAGGCATCTTCTTGCATCAATTTCCACAAGCACTCACATCAAGACGATACGTTGTGCCATGCGGCTGCGTAGGCATCTGTTTATTGGCGTTGAAATTAGTGTTTGCATATAATGCCTGGCAGTTTGAGACTTGCATAGGTAAAATGTCATTGCCTTTTCTTTTGTACTTCATATGGTGCAGCATGACTGCATCGAAATTGCCTCAATGGCTAACAGCATGCTCTTTCCCCATATTTCTAATGCATACTATCGCATTGTCGTATATTGGCATTGCAATGAAACATCTCCCAATGGGAACAACATCTGCCGCGTTTGTAGGCTTTATCGGGAGCATTATAGTCTCGATGGCAATAGCCGTCTTCTTGCGCCGATTCCTACCTCGCTTCGCCAATGTGATATTTGGTGGACGATAGCTTTCTGCAATTTGACAACAATTCGACATCTCACCTTATCTCCACCTCGACCTTGAAGAACCGATAGAGTTCAACGTTGTCCTTGACCTCGAGCCAGACCGAGTCGGAAAGATCGACTTTGCCGAAGACCTTGTAGGTACGGGAAGCATAGGTCGGGGTATTCCAGCCGATGGTGGGCAATCCGTCCGTGCCGATGGAGATTGTCGCGCTGAACTGGCTCTCGGCATCGTTCGGATCGGTGAGCGCGATGTATTCGGCCCAGGTCGGAACGCCGTCGCCGTCGGAATCGGCCTCAAGCACCTTGTAGTCGGCGGCGATCAGAGCCGCGCCGCCCTCGACATTCCGCGAGAGCCAGTTCGCCGCGTTTGCGTTCTGGATGACAGATGCCGCCCAGTTCTTTTCGCGAAGAATGCGGAAGCCGACGTTGTGGTAGCCTTGCGTCGGGTCGCGTCCGTTGCCGCGTTCCTCGGTTCGGCACTGGCTGCGCGGTTCGTCGAACGCTCCGCCCTTGATCTTCATCTGCCCGTCCGTGTGCGCCGTGGCGAGCCATTCCCATACGTTCCCCCACATATCAAGCGTACCGCTCAAAGATTGGGCACCGCTTCCGTAGAGACTGTAGTAGTAATAGACATCTGTTGGTCCGGACTCGACGTTTGCCGCGTTAATGGAAGCATCCTTCGGCATGTGACCGGCCGCAAGCTCCCATTCCTCCTGCGTCGGGAGGCGGTATTTGTAGGCATAGCCGGGCGAATTGTCGGTCAGCCATTCGCAATAACGGACGGCATCATCGTAGGAGACATTGACAACGGGATTACCTTCCTTGCCCGCCTCGAACGGGTGCGAAGGGTCGAAAAGCGCGTAAGCGGCATTCGTGACGGGGGTGTAGGCCACGCAGAGGTCGCTTGCCGCGCCAAGTAGCGGTATGAAGCCGTCTGCGTCCGGCTCGTTGTAGCGGTAGTCGCCGTCGTGTCTGCGTCCGAACCGGCTGTCGGTAAAACGGATCACGTTTTGTTCCACGCGATACCACTTGTATTCGATCATGTCGTCCACGATGTCCGTCATCTCATCGACGAGAGCCTGCCGCTCGTCTATCAGCTTCTGCTGTTGCCGTATCGCGGATTGTGCGGAATTCGTCGAAATCATGGTTTCAAGTTCCGCCGCAAGCGCATCCGCCTCGGCCTGGAGCTCGTCGCGCTTGTCGGCCTTGCGCAACACCACGCCATCGTAATTCGAGGCGATGGAGTCGCGCAGAGCCGCGACCGTCGCGGGACAGGCATTTGTGCGAAAATCAGCGATTCGGGCGGCGGTCTCCTCGTTCATGCCAGGTATCTCCAACTCAATGACACCCGATGCGGCGTAGGCCGAGATTCCCGCCACCGCCATCGCCATTGCTAATAGATATTTGAGAGTATTCTTCATC
Source organism: Kiritimatiellia bacterium (assembly GCA_017405115.1). The sequence goes on along the minus strand of JAFRBA010000069.1, from coordinate 1,208 downwards.
GCTTTTACTCCTTCCTGTTCCCAAGAACGCAATCGCGGCAGAAAATCTACAAGAAAATCTCTGGAATTTTCCTGTAGAATTTTCGTCTCCGTTACGTTCTCGGTAGTGGACGGCAATGACGCCGACCGGACAGAAAGGAAAAGACCATGAATAGATTTATAATGACACTTCTTGCATCGGCGGCGCTCTGCGCATATGCGGAGCGTCCCCCCATGCATGGAGCGCATAGGCGCGCTGCCGAATTGCGGCAGCAGCAGACAAAGGAACAAGCCAAGGCAAACGAGGAGGCGAAGCGCAGAATTGCGCATTACAAGACGGACGAGGGCGTGTGTGGCACTCGCGCTTGGAAAGAGTATACCGCGAATCCGAAGGCCAAGGGCGAGACAACGCTTCTCGTCGTTCTTGGGGGACGCGATTCCGTCAATCGCGGCGGAGGGCTGGTGCCGTCCGTTCCCCCGGCAATCGAAAAGGCATTGAGCTATGCGCGTAGCCAGACGAAAGTCGGCAAGGTTGTCGTACTCGTCCCGGAAATGACTGTCGAGCGCATGGGCGGGGGTGGGCGTCGCGGATTGGAGAACCCGTCCGCAGACGGACTCGCCAAACTTGTGCGTTCACGAGCCGAAGCACACGGCGTCAAAAGCGAACGCGTCTTCGCGACCGGCTTTTCAATGGGCGGCGGATTGCTGCTTTCGCTGCTCAATGACGATCCAACACTCTTCTCCCGCGCTCTTGTCGTAGGCGCATCCGGCAAGACGGACGCGGTCGCCGACGTCAAGGCAGAGGTACTGTCTTATCATGGCGAGGATGACGATCTTATACCAGTCGCCCGCGTCAAAGCGTATGCAGATGCGCTTTGCGCAAAGCGTCCCAAGGCAATGAGAGTCGAGGTCTTGCCGAAGACGGGACACGCCGAATCCGAAAAAGCTGCGTACGCGAAACAAGACGCGTGGAAATGGCTTCTGCGATGAGAATATGGTAAAATATGCGGCATGGATGTTTCTACGCAAGACAGGCTCGCAGACGCCTTTGCCGAGCACAGGCAAAGGCTGTCCGCGCTTGCGAAGAAAAAGCTCAATCCGATTCTCCTTAAGAGGATGGGCGAGGAGGATGTCTTGTCGGAAGCATACGTCAACGCAGCAAAGCGGCTGGACTATTTCGCCGCCCGTGACGACGTGCCGACTTACTACAAGCTGCGGACAATTCTTCTT
>JAFRBA010000068.1 GCA_017405115.1 Kiritimatiellia bacterium | reverse complement strand
GCCGGAATTGGCGGAGTCCGCAAATGATAGCGGAAACCCCGTGGCAGGTTAAATGCGACGGGCCGCCCCCATGGGGGCGTTGGGGAGGTTGTCCTCCTTGATGGAACTTTCTTCTCTTAGGCTCTGCCTATGGCAGAGACACTGCAACCCCCTCAGATACTGGCAGACTCAATGCACCCAGGCGACACGACAGAGTGAATGCGACTGCCCGCTTCGCGGGCAGTCGCATTCACTCTGTCTTCTCACCGCGATTAAAATTTTCACTGTTTTCAACCCCAACCTCCTGTTTTTTGGTATAATGCCAATCATGTCGATGTGTGTTACCGGTTGCTCGGACAGGAGAAGCTGAACATGAACAACATGAAGATGTCGTGCGTCGTGCTCGCGGCGGCCTGCGCGCTCGCCTGCGTGTTTGCGCTGGAAGCGGCGGCCGCAGGCCGCACGCTGACGGTAACGGCCGGCGGAGACGCGTTCATGGTGCAGGGATTCCCCAAGGGGTTCAATCTGGACGGTAGGCTGACCTCGTGGATCGGCGGCGGAGACGCCCGCCTCGTCAACTTCGAGACGGTCGTGAACGACGGCACGTGCCGTCCCGCGGCATGGAGCGGCGGCACCTGGAGCTCGATGGACCCGTCGGTCCTCCCGGACTTCCTCGCGTTTGGCTTCAACGGCTGCGGATGCGCCAACAACCATTCCCTCGACTTCAGCCAGGACGCGCTCTTTATGACGATGAAGACGATGCGCGAGAAGGGGATGCCGTTCGCCGGGATAGGCGAGAATCTGCAGGAGGCGACAAAGGCCGCGTTCGTCGACACCCCGAACGGCAGGGTCGCGTTCCTGTCGGTCTCCGCCGCGTTCCATCCGGACGCGATGGCCGGGTGGAAGACGTCGCGTTCGCCGGGGCGTCCTGGGCTGAGCGGTCTCCGCTGGAGCGAGACGTACCTCGTGACTGCGCAGCAGATGGAGTGGGTGAAGGAGATCGCGTCCGACACGGGCATCAACGGCAACCGCGAGCTCGACATCAGGACGGGCTTCGTGCCGCCGGACGCGCCCGGCACGTTCCAGATGGGCAAGCTGGCGTTCAAGGTCGCGGAGAAGCCCGGCCGCACGTCGAAGTGCAATGTCAACGACCTCAAGCGCATCACGGACGCCATCCGCGCGGCGAAGCGCGAGGCCGACATAGTGGTGGTGCTGCCGCACTCGCACACGATGCGCTTCAAGGACGTCGAGGAGCCCGCCCCGTACTTCGTCGAGTTCTGCCACGCGGTCGTGGACGCCGGCGCGGACGCAGTCATCGGCGGCGGCACGCATCAGCTCAAGGGAATTGAGATCCGCAACGGCAGGCCGATATTCTTCTCGCTCGGCGACTTCGTGTTCCAGAACAACGTCGTGCCGATTGCCCCGCCTGACTTCTGCGAGCAGTACAAGGTGCCGATCGACTCCGACGCGAAGACCGCGTTCAACGCCCGCTCGAAGGGCGGCAAGGTAGGGCTCCACGCGTTCCGCGAGAACTTCCTCTCGGTCGTTCCGCGCATCACCTTCAAGGACGGCAGGATGGTCAAGCTGGAGATGCTGCCCATCGAGCTTCACTGGAAGCAGGACTGGTCCGTCAACGGGCTTCCCAGGGCTGCGGACGCCGAGGCGTCCAAGGTCATAGCGGACACGCTCAAGCGCCTCTCCGCGCCGCTCGGCACGGCCGTTGTAATGCGCGACGACGGCATCCTGGAGGCCAGGGCGAACTGACGGCTCGGACCCCCACTTGCGCGGCGCGGCAAAATAAGGTATAATACACATTCAGTTTCGAATAAGGAGAATCATGAAGAGCGACATCCATCCGAAGTACGAAGACGCCACCATCACCTGCGCGTGCGGGAACGTCATGAAGACGCGTTCCACCCGCAAGGAGATGACGGTGAACACCTGCTCGGCCTGCCACCCGTATTTCACCGGCGCCAAGACAATGGTCGACACCGAGGGCCGCGTCGACTCGTTCCGCAAGCGCTACGCGAAGTTCGCGAAGAAGTGACGCCGCTTGGTTGACGTCAACCAGATCGAGCGCGCTCTGGGTCGCCTGAAGTCCGTTGAGGCGGAATTGGGCGACCCGTCTGTTTTCGGCGACAGGGCGCGCTACCGCGCGGTGCTTGCCGAATACACCGCCCTGAAGCGTCTCGACTACGCGTACGTGGCGTACCAGCTGGGCGAGGCTACCGAGCGCGACCTCGCCGCCGCGCTGCTGCCGCCGGACCCCGTGGAGGGGCGCAACGCCGTCATGGAGATCCGCGCCGGTACCGGGGGCGAGGAGGCCGCGCTTTTCGCGGGGGACCTTTTCCGGATGTACTCGCGCTACTGCGAGTCCAAGGGCTGGAAGGTGTCAGTCATGCACTCCAACGCCACGTCGCTCGACGGCTACAAGGAGATCGTCTTCACCGCGGCCGGCGACGGCGCGTACGGCGCCTTCAGGTTCGAGTCCGGCGCCCACCGCGTTCAGCGGGTGCCGGAGACCGAGGCGCAGGGGCGCATCCACACGTCCGCCGCCACGGTGGTGGTCTTCCCCGAGGCGGACGAGGACGACGAGCTTGAGATACCCGAGAAGGACATCCGCATAGACCTCTTCTGCTCCGGCGGGGCGGGCGGGCAGCACGTCAACAAGACGGAGAGCGCGGTACGCATGACCCACATCCCGACGGGGCTCGTCGCGGTCTGCCAGGACGAGCGCAGCCAGATCCGCAATCGCGAAAAGTGCTTTGCGACGCTGAAGGCGAGGATCCTGGACTTGCGCAGGCGGGAGGAGGAGGCGAAGGCCGGGGCGGACAGGCTGACGCTCCGCGGCAGCGGCGACAGGTCCGAGAAGATTCGCACGTACAACTTCCCCCAGAACCGCCTGACAGACCATCGTATAGGGCTTACGCTCTATGCGCTTGACCGCATCGTGGAGGGAGACATGCAGGCGCTGCTAGACGCGCTGCGGAACCACGACCTTGACGACAGGATCCGACGCGCGTTGGCGTCCAAGGAAGGTCAATGACGCTTGCCGCGATAGAGCACTGCGAGGTGTGGGAGCTGTTCACGGCCCGCGTATTCTGGTGCGGGCTCGGCGGATGGATCGCCGCGTCCGTGGTGAAGATGGCCATCGCCGCCTGGAAGACGCATTCCTTCGACTTCACATACCTTGTCGCCACGGGCGGGATGCCGTCCAGCCACTCGGCGACTGTATCGGGGCTTGCGTTCGGCATCGGCTACACGCACGGGTTCGGCTCGTCCATCTGCGTGCTTGCGGCAGCCTTCGCGGTAATCACGATGTTCGACGCCGCCACCGTGCGGCGTGCGGCGGGCGAGCACGCCAAGGTGCTCAATGCGATAGTCCGCGACCTCAAGGAACTGAAGTTCGACCCACAGCGGCGGTTCAAGGAGCTTCTCGGCCACACCCGCAAGGAGGTTTTCTGGGGGATGGTCACCGGCATCCTCTGGGCGACTGCCGTGTGCTGGCTGTGGGACTGAGAGTCCGGACAGGGGAGTGATACAGCGCGTGGGCGAAAGCAATGTCCATCGGCTACGATTATGTGCTCTCGTGCGGCACCGGCCTCTCCGCCCCCTGTCGCGATATCGAGCGCCCCGTCCGCGCTGTCGCCGCGCTTGATTTCGCGGCGGACTGCCTGGGGTCAAGACATAGTTCGGGAGCGGGCAAGTAGCCAAACGCGGCGAAAGCTCACCTGGGCGTTCATTTGCAGGAAACTGCAGCAAATCGTTTGCCTGAAACGTAGGAAACTTCAACTGAACGATTCGTTGCGAGGTTCACGCGCGCGCGTGGCCTCTCTTCGTGTATTCGGGTTGGGCTTCTCAGGGCCTCTGATGAACACATTGAAGGGGGGCCCTTTCTTGAAAGAAAAGACGTGGAACAAACAGCTTGGCAAGGCAAAGCGCGCGAAAGAAGACGAATTCTACACGCGGCTTGAGGACATCGAGCGTGAGCTGCGACACTACGAACATCATTTCAGGGACAAGACCGTTCTCTGCAAGCTGCAAAAGATAACGGTGCGCGAGCTGGTCGCGGGCTACGTGAACAGCGACGAGGAGGGCGTCGTCGCATACGGCGGCAGGCTGGACGTGCGCCCGAAGTACCAGCGCGAGTTCATCTACAAGTCGGAGCAGCAGCAGGCCGTGGTGGACACCGTCACGAAGGGATATCCGCTCAACGTCATGTACTGGGCGGTGCGGGAGGACGGAACATACGAAGTCATCGACGGACAGCAGCGTACTCTCTCCGTCTGCGAATACGTCGCCGGGCGATTCGCCTACATGTTCAGCTACTTCGGGAACCTGACGCAAGACGAGCAGGACGCGATACTCGACTACGAGCTGACGGTCTACTTCTGCGAGGGCACTGACTCGGAGAAGCTGGAGTGGTTCAAGACCATCAACATCGCCGGCGAGGAGCTGACGGACCAGGAACTCCTCAACGCCGTCTACGCAGGG